>JAWWQA010000020.1:0-6991 GCA_033854695.1 Rubrobacteraceae bacterium | reverse complement strand
TGCTTGAGGAGAGGCCACGCACCGCCAAGGAGCTCGGCGTGCTGTTGCAGGAGCGGTGGCCCGAGCACGACGCCGCCTTCCTCGCCCGCGCTATCCGCCACCTGGTACCGTTGGTCCAGGTCCCGCCTCGCGGCATCTGGGGAAAGAGCGGGCCCGCCGCCCACACCACCGCCGAGTCCTGGCTCGGCCGCCCACTCGCCTCCGACCCTTCACTAGAGGAGATGGTCGTGCGCTACCTGGCCGCGTTCGGCCCGGCCACCGCCAAGGACATCCAGACCTGGTCCGGCCTGACCCGGCTGAGCGAGGTAACCGAGCGGCTCAAGCCGCGCCTGCGCACCTTCCGCGACGAGCACGGCAAGGAACTGTTCGACCTGCCTGACGCGCCGCGGCCCGAGCCGGACACTCCGTCCCCACCACGCTTCCTTCCCCAGTTCGATAACCTGATCCTGTCCCACGCTGATCGCACTCGCGTGATCGCCGACGAGCACCGCAAGGTGATTGCCTCTAAGAACGGCATGGTTCCAGCCACCGTCCTAGTCGACGGCTTCGTTCGGGGGACGTGGAGGACGGAGCGAACACGTGGGAAGGCGACGCTTGTGGTCGAGCCGTTCGAGCTTCTGGCGAAAGAGGATCGAGAAACCCTGGCCGCCGAAGGAGAGCGGCTGGTCCGCTTCGTCGGAGAAGGTGCCGAGGCATTCGAGGTCCAGTTCGCCGAGAGAATCTAGAAGAAGGTTCGCAGAACGTCGTAGAAGGAGGAGGTCCGGCTTGAACCGTCATGAGCCCCTTCCGCATCGTTCTACCACATCACGCAAGGTGGGTGGTGCCGGAGCCCATCACCGGCACAGGAAGCACCATACTCTTATGCCTGCGGATCACCAAGCTCCATCTCCTCATGGCGCTCGGATCCGTGAGGGATGATGACTTCAGCCTCGCCAGTGTGGAGCACGCGGATGATTACCTTAGCTACGTACTCCGGACTGTGCGGGGTCAGGCCGCTACCTCCCGAGGGCTTGCTCCCAGCGCGTAGTGTGTCATGAAACTCGGTGGCGGTGACCGAAGGATAGACGATAGAGATGACGATCCCGTCGGCAGCTAGCTCCTCTCTGGCCACCAGCGAGAGCATGTTGAGCGCCGATTTGGTAGCTGCGTAGGCCCCAACCCCGGGAAGTACCATCCGGCTCGTCCCCGAGCTGACGTTGATGATCGTGCCCCCGTCCTGGCTGCGCATAGCTGGTAGGACCGCCTGCATAGCGAGGAGCGGTGCGTAAAAGTTCAGCTCTGTGATCGCTACGAGATCCTCTAAGGAGACCTGCTCGAGCGGTAGGTGGAGGCCTTGCCCCGCATTATTGACGAGCACGTCGACGCGGCCGTGGTGTTCTAGGGTTGTCTCAACTAGCTGGCGCACTTGTTCAGGATCGCGCAGATCGGCTTGGACCGCCAGCGCGCCCGGCAGCTCCTTCGCGAGCGCCTCCAGCCGGTCAGCGCGCCGCGCACTAAGCACTGGGAGGCCGCCTCGCTTGGTCACAAGGCGTGCAGTCGCCGCCCCAATACCGCTGCTGGCCCCAGTAATCAGTATCACCATTCCGTCGAGGCGTCCTGCCATACATTCCTCCTTTGTGCGTTAGCAGGAAGTCAATCAGGTGGCCGTGATGTCTGCCTAGCGTACTCAGCCGCGCGTGAGGATAGCCTTGCCCCGCACCTGGCGGTTTCGTAAGGCATCGAGCACCTCACGAGTCTGCTCCCAGTCGCGTACCATCCCTAGCAAGGGGGTGAGTTGCCCATCACCAACAAAGTGCACAAGGGTCCCGAGGTCTTCGCCCTTAGTCTCCTCGGGATAGGAGTGTATGAATCCCATCACCTTGGCGTTGGGGCTGGAGCTGAAGTCAGGCAGCCCTAGCTCTGCTGAACCAGCGAGTACTCCGTAGGTAGCAGCCGTCGCACCTGGAGCGAGCCGGTGCACAGCGTCGCGTAGGATTGGTCCACCCACGCCGTCCAGCACGAGGTCGAACGGGCCGAGGGTTTCATCGTCGAGGGAGACGACGATTTCGTGGGCACCCAACATGCGGGCTTCCTCCTCGCGCTGAAGACTGCTCACCTGTGCGGTAACGTGTGCTCCGGCCGCGACCGCGAGTTGCACCGCGAACTGTCCTACGCCTCCTGTGGCGCCCGTCACGAGAACTCGACGGCCTAGCAGTGGCCCATTGACGCGCAATGCTCGCAACGCAGTAAGCCCAGCGATAGGTAGCGAAGCGGCCTGCTCGAAGGACACGTTATCCGGCAGCACCGCTGTCCAGCGAGTCGGGACGGCGACACGCTCTGCCCAGCCTGCCCAGTCGACGATGCCAACGATGCGGGTACCCTCAGGCGGACTGCTGCCGTCAGCTGCGGCGCGGACCACTACTCCACTAACGTCCTGACCGGGCTGCCAGCCGTCTGCACGCTGCTGCAGCAGAAACAGCTCACCGCGGTTTATGCCGTAGGCGTGCACCTCCATGACGATCTCATTCGCGGCCGGCTCAGGCTCAGGGAGGTCGTCTGCCAGTCGCAGTCCGCCTGGCGCATTGGGGTCTGTGATGAAGCCGCGCATTTCTCCTCTCGCCCTGTTTCATGATGGCTATAGCTCGAAGAGTGTACCCAAGCTGATGAGAATCGGAACTTTGCAGCCCCCGGATTACCTAATAGGAGGACTTGCTGGAAATCCAATACCCCTCAGAGTTGCAAGGGGAGATACTCTTCTACCTCTGGTAGAGTAAGTTGTATGGTGCGGATTTACCCCCGGTACCCCCGGTATTGGTGCTTATGGACAGCCCCACAGGGGGTACCGGGGGTAGAAATGGTAGTACGAGTTCATCCTTGCCTGAGGTACCGGGGGTAAAGTCGCGTCTTCGAGATTGATACGGGCACTTTATATAGGCCCTCCGGCCCCTCGGAGAGGATGTCCATCGTCTCCTCGACCTGACGTTCGCGCCTCTTTACTACTGCTCGGGTGCTCGTTTGCCGGGAGTGTACAGGTATGAGAATGACAATATGGCTCCGATGAGAAATGCGCCAGCGCAGATGTAGCCCGCAAGGTGTAGCCCCGAAACGAACGCTCCTCCGGCGACTAGTGAGCCTAAGAGGGCAACGCCGAGTACCTCGCCTCCCTGTCGGCTGGGGCCTACAGCCTCGAGACTGTACGGATAAGCATCTGAGATCTTCGGTGCGCCTTGCAGAATCATCACCAGCATGAGAGTCTTCGCAGGAAATGCTGATAATCAAGCGAGGGGGAGACTGATGGAGCTACACGACAAAGACCTATGGGTAGTTCCCGACGAGCGGCGTTACAGCTTTAGGTCAAGTGAGGAAGCTGTCGAAGAGTGGAAAAAGGCTGTGCTCATGCTAGAAGACCTGGCGGTTGTGGCCGGCTACGCCAGTAACGCTGCGCAGATGGCGATATGGGACGCTCGCGAGAGAGCCGAGGTCGAGCTTAGGCGGGCAAGAGAGGCCGCTGTAGGGTAGCACGAGCAAATAGAATCCTTGCAGAGAAAGGCTGGATCTGCGGAACTCGGCTCTCTCTGCGCCGTTTTGTCCCTGCGCCGGGAGGGCAGTTTGTCATTAGCCCTTTACAAGACTTGGTTACTTACAACGAGAACGTCAAATTTACCCCCGGTACTCCCGGTCAAGGTGGCTTTACCGGGGGTGCCGGGGGTAAAACCCAGGACTCATATCGAGTACTCCTCTGACCAGCGCTGGAGGAGCGGTCCTCCTTCACCAAACAGAGGGTCCGCCACCGGTAAGGGGACGTTGCGTATATTCTCCAGCACCTCAGGACGTTCACCCTCCTCCCCAGTACGCAGGTCGTAGAACTCTTGTCCACTCGGATAGGCCCCGACCACAGAGAAGTCGCCGCTCGATCCTGCGTTGCGATGTCCTACCCCCGATGGGATGACCACCACATCGCCCGCCTCGACCTGGAGCGTGGACCCTTCAGCCCCTCCAAAGTCTATACTCGCTTGGCCGCTTACCACGCACAATACCTCGTGGGATGTGGAGTGATAGTGATGGTAAGAGAAGACGCCATCCACCCACGCCCCTCCCCAGCCGTTCTTCGCGAGCAGCTCTTTGCAGCGCGAGGGTTGCTGCTCAGGCTTGGAGAGTGCCCCAGGATAGACAAGCAGCGGGAGTCTCGGATTGTTGGGGATATGACCATCGTCCTCGAAGAGGTACTCTTGTACTTCGACCTCTTGCTGTCGGTTGTCCATAGTGTCCTCCTCCCCAACGTTTTTCTTCAAGAATACTACTCTTCTATGCCAACTCAAACAGCAGGGTTAGAGGCTCCTCCTACCTGCCCTTCTACCTAGGACCGCTTAGAAGCCCTGATTACCCCGGTTTGAGTTCGAAGTAACTTAGATTTACCCCCGGCACCCCCGGTTGCAGCCCTGAAGAGTGAAGCGTTGATCGTATTAGCCCTACACGGTCTTTGAAAGCTTCTCCAGCATCTCGTCGTAGATGCGACGCAGTGCCCGGGGTGCGAATAGCCGTTCGAACAGGCCGCCGATACCGCCCGCGCCTTCCCACCTACTCGTCAGGCGAACGAGGGTACGCTCCCCACTCTCCGCAGGAGTGAGCTTCCAGGTGGTAACCAAAGACGATCCTGTGTCGCGTTCTACGAGCACGCCGCCTTCATTCGGCTCCTCAACACGCATCCGGTATGGTCTCTCGCGTCCCCCTGCCCGCAACCGATAGCTGATCACAGTGCCCGCTCCGTCTCCTCCTTGCTCCACACGGTAATCCTCGAAGTACTCAGGCGGCAGGATGCGTGGGCGGTTGTTCTGGTAGTCAGCCAGGAAGGCGCGGACGTGCTGTGGGCTGGCCGCGATCAGGCGCTCGGTCTGCGCAACTACTTGACCCATGTGCTGCTCCTCTCCGTTTCTTCCAAGGTCTTTCGAGCGACGAAACTCGGCTTGGCACCTTAATATATCCGATCCTCCCATGAGTGCCCGAACGTCTCCGTTGAGTCTCGTGGGAGGCAGCGCTGCTAAGGCCATTTTGACGGCCTGCGGGATTAGTACGCTCCGGAGGGGGAGGCGAAGGGAGTTGCGTTGGTTTACCAGTACCCCGGTAAAAGTACTCGTTTGTCTGTTCCACCGGGGGTACCAGGGGTAGATTCGCCGGGGCTCATCTCAAGAGGCGCGTATGCGGAACGTGACCGACTATATTGGTGGAATGATGGACTTCTTTGCGCCCGCCCTTCGGCTTTGGCGGCTGGGGCGGCAGTAGCGGTTCGAGGACCCGCCAGGGCTCGTCTTTCATCGTCCGCTCATTACCGGACCCGCCGCCTCTGGTCTCACCCAAGCGCGTGCCTTGAGCCTATCCTTATCTGCGTCCGTGCCTTTGCTCGTGCCCGACGGTTCCCTCGGAGCCCTCACCGTCCTCCCGAGCGCGGGTTCCGCTTTCAGGAGTGTACCCCGAGTACGAGGCGGCTAAGTCGGCAGCGACCTGCAGCGACTTGACCCGCATCTTCCTCGAGGCCAGCCGCTTGCCCTGAAGAACGTCGTGCATGCCTGCTGGCGTAGCGGGCGTGAGACCATCGGTGTTCGTGGTTCTACGGTAGTTTGTGCTAAGAATATTGGGCCGCGCCATCATCTCCGAATGATACATTTAACGTTTGGCTCCTGTTTCCTTTAACTGCGGATCGGTGTAAACTCGCCGCATGATTGATTTTCCTATCGGTGAACCCCTCGATGAAGACGAGTGCGTGGAGTGGCTCGAAAAGTATCTACACCCGAATGGATTGAAGTGCCCACGTTGCGGTTCGAGCGAGCGGCGCGTGGTCCAGCGTAATGGTGCTTGGTGGACCGCTTACCGATGACATGAGCCAAGTTGCTTTGAAGGAGGACTACAAGGGTGTCTCAGCTGGCCTTTAGCGACGTAACCGGGAGATGCGCTGCATCTCTTCTTCGCTTAACTCGAAGACGAAGATGTCGAGGTTGGCCTTTAGGTGATCCTCACTTGTTGCCTTAGGGATGGCGGCAACCTTCCCTTGCTGAATCAACCAGCGCAGCGCCACCTGTGCTGGTGTCTTGCCATGGGCCTTACCAATCTCTACGAGTGTTCGGTCTTTCAGTACGGCCCCTTTCGCTATAGGGCTATAGGCCGTCAGTAGATAGTCCATCTCCTTGGCTTGTTCAAGGAGTTCATCCTGCGCCCTGTAAGGGTGATACTCAACCTGGTTGCAGAAGACCGTGGCATGTTGCGCGGCTTCCTCGACCATCGAAGGGGGAAAGTTGCTTACCCCTACATGCCTTACATTCCCCTCATCCTGGAGCTCCACCATGGCACCCAGGGTTTCCTCTAAAGGAACGCTCGGGTTGGGCCAGTGCATAAGGAGCAGATCGATATAATCCGTGCCGAGCCTCCTCAGGCTCTCGTGGGTGCTTTCAATCGTCCTTTGGTGAGAGAAGTTGCTGGTCCATACCTTGGTGACGAGGAAGACCTCCTCGCGGTCTACCCCAGAGCTTTGGATGCCCTGCCCCACCTGTTCCTCGTTGCGGTAGATCTGGGCTGTATCTATGTGCCGATAACCTGAGGACAAGGCGCGCTCCACGGCTCTCTGACACTCGTTGCCGGTAAGCCTCCAGGTCCCCAAACCTAGCGAAGGGACCTTCTCTCCTTTGATCGTTTGGTATTCCACTCCGATTTCCTTTCGCAGCCTAGAACTCCCTTACCGTAACATCCCTGCGAACACCGGGTGATGATCCGTGTTCTGGAGCAGACGTCCTCGCAGTCGTCCGATTCTTTGCCTGTAGAAGCCATGAGATCTCGGCATGGATGGCCTGCGGAAGGAGCTTGCTTGCTGGGGTGGACCGTTTGCATCATTACTAGTACTACAGCCGCACTTCTTGAAGTAGTATGTTGTCCCACATGCTCGTGAAGTGAGAGGCAGATGAGAGATGAACAACCGGACGGAGCAGGCTCAGCAGATCCAACGCATCGAGGGATGGCGAGATGC
>JAWWQA010000019.1:0-6683 GCA_033854695.1 Rubrobacteraceae bacterium | reverse complement strand
GGTACCGTGAGCACCATGTTACCGTTCTCGTCCCCATCGCCGTAGAGAACGGCCGGCAACATGCCCTGCCTCCTCAAGCGCCGGGCGTCGTTCTTGCCCCGACCCTCTCGCTCCCTCGCCTGCAATTCTACGTATTCCGCCATCTCTTACTCCTAAACGGTTGCTAAAAAAGCTGGTTCTCGCCCATGAAGACCTCGCTCACCGAGTCGTCGAAGAAAACGTTCCGGATGGTATTTGCGAGGATCGGGGCAATAGTTAGCACTCTTATCTTATTGCGCGGCTCATCCATCTTCAAGGGAAGGGTGTTAGTAACGACGACCTCCTTGATCAGGGACTCTTCAATCCGTTCGTACGCCGGTCCCGAGAACACAGGATGCGTCGCCGCAGCATAAATCTCCGTCGCCCCGCAATCCACCAGGCTATCGGCCGCGTTGACGAGGGTACCCGCGGTGTCGATCAGGTCGTCTATCATGATGACGCGCTTACCTCCCACGTCACCGATGACGTGCGTGACCTCCGAATGACCGGGCTGACGACGCATCTTGTTCACGATAGCCCATGGCAACCCCAGATGGTCCGCGAGACGCTTTGCCACCTTCGCCTCCCCCGTATCTGGGGCCACGACTACTGCATCCTCAGCGTTTCTAAAGCCCTGGTTCGTGAAGTAGTCCACGAACGTGTGCATCGCCGTTAGATGGTCCACCGGGAAGCTGAAGAAGCCTTCAATCTGGCCGACGTGCAGGTCCATCGTCATCACTCGGTTCGCACCCGCGACCCTGATCATACTCGCCACCAGGCGGGCCGTTATCGGCTCGCGGGGCTTGGTCTTGCGGTCCTGCCGAGAGTAGGCGAACCACGGTATGACCGCCACGATGCTATCCGCCGAGGCACGCTTGGCTGCGTCAATCATCACCAGAAGCTCCATCAAGTTCTGGTTCACGGGCTCGCCCAGGGACTGCACGATAAAAACGTCCGTGCCCCGGATGCTCTGCTCGTACCTCGCATACACCTCGCCGCCCGAGAAGCTGGTGATCTCGACCTTCCCCAAGTCCAGGTCCAGCCGGTCCGCGATCCTTTCGGCCAGCTCCGGGTAGCCGCGTCCCGAGAAGAGTACCAGTCGCTTCTCTGCTATCCGTTCCAGGTGGCCGTTACGCATCACGTGAGTTATTCCTCCGTCCTGGTCTGCCGCTCGTCGTGGTCCTTCTTCCCTTCCTCTGGCACCTTTCCGGGAGCGTCCCGAATCACGCGCGCTGGCATCCCGACCGCCATCTTGCCCGGCGGGATGTCCTTGTTTACTACGCTCCCGGCCCCGAGATAGGCGTTCTCGCCGATAGTTACCGGCGCTATGAGGTTGGTGTTGATCCCGGTAAAGACACCGCTCTCTATCTTGGTGCGGTGCTTGTACTTCCCGTCGTAGTTCGCCGTGATTGTTCCCGCCCCGAGGTTCGCTCCCTCGCCAATCTCCGTATCCCCGACGTAAGAGAGGTGCGGCACCTTGCTCCTCCTCCCGACCCGCGTGTTCTTGAGCTCGCAGTAGGCCCCGACCTTCGAGACCTCCCCGAGCACCGTCCCCGGCCTGAGGTACGCATACGGACCCACGCTCGCGCCAGATCCCACCGCAGCGCCTCGTCCGACCGAATGCTCGACCAGCGCTCCGTCGTCCACCATCGTGTCCAGAAGGTCAGTGGAGGGTCCGATCACACAGTCCGAGCCTATCTTCGTTTCCCCACGTAAGAAAGTGCCCGGCAAGATAACCGTGTCGCGTCCGATCTCTACGGTAGCTTCTATATGTGTGCTGACCGGATCCCTAACCGTCACCCCAGCCCGCATATGGGCGTCCAGGATGCGCCGGCGTACGATCTCCTCCGCCAGGGCCAGCTGCGACCGGTCGTTGACCAGGTTGGCCTCTTGGATGTTCTTGACTCGGTACGTCACCGCCCGGCTCTTCTTGCCGATAATCTCCAGAGCATCCGTGAGATAGAGTTCGCCCTGAGCGTTCTGCGTACCGACTAGCTCGAGAGCGCGTCGGATCTCCGGGAGATCGAAGGCGTAGAGCCCCAGGTTAACGAGCCGTACATTCTTCTCCGCCTCCGTCGCGTCCCGCTCCTCGACGATTCTGACAACACCCGCATCTTCCATTACCCGGCCAAGGCCTGTAGCATACTCAAGCTCCGCCACCAGGACCGTCGCCCCCACCCCTGCAGAGCGGTGTCGCTCGACTAGCTCGGCAAGTGTACGGTCGGAGATCAAAGGTCCGTCACCGTTCACAACGAGGAGGATGCCTTCTTCCTCGTCTATAGCCCCGAGCGCCACACGTACGGCGTCACCGGTGCCTTTCTGTTCCTCCTGCAAGATAGGGTGGACCTGTGGCGGCAGTACTGCCTTCACCTCGGCGGCTTGGTGGCCCACGACGACCAGGGTCCTTTTTGGCCCTAGAGGCTCGAGCGCGGCAATCGCGTAGTTCACCATCGGCACGCCGCAGATGGTGTGCAGGACCTTGGCCCTGTTGGATTTCATCCGGGTACCCTTACCGGCCGCCAGGACGGCGGCGAAGATCGGCGCTTCTTGGCGCTGAAACATGAGCTCTTACGACTCCTATCTGCTACGCAATTAATGCCCAGGGATTCCTCCCCGGAAACTACAGGCTGGGGCGGCAGGATTCGAACCTGCGATCCCGGGACCAAAACCCGGTGCCTTGCCACTTGGCCACGCCCCAACGCAAGCGCCACCGCTCTTGTGGCCGCGACACCGCCTGCAACACCGCGATTATACCGAAGCCTTTAACAGCTATCAGTTCATCGGATTCCACCAACTTCTCGGTGTTGCCGATCGGCAGTCTTCAAGGCATGATTGTCCCGCGCGACACGGGCCTACAGACGGCGACGAACGGGGAGCGCAACGCACCTTCCACCGCCCGAGCAGACTCCTCTGAAGCGAAGATCCCATAGACTGCGGTCCCGGTCCCGCTCATCGCAACCCCTATGGAGCCCGCGCGCAGAAGCTGCCTCTTTAGCGCTCGTACCTCGGGCACGAAATCTTCCGTCACGGGTGCGAGGTCGTTGCCCGCGGCACGTGCGAGCATGCCGAGATCGCCTGCCCGCAGAGCCTTTATGGTAGGGGCGACGGAGGGGTTGTCCCGCTTCGGTCGTTCGTCGTAGGCGCGGTAGATCCGGCCTGTATCCGCCCCGGCCACCGGTTTTGCGACTACCAGATGGTGTGGCGGTGGCGCCGGAAGGAGACTCAGATCTTCCCCGATGCCCTCACCGAGTGCCGTGCCGCCTCCGATGCAGAACGGTACGTCCGCCCCAACCCGTAGGCCGACCTTCCGGAGCTCCGCGTCGTTCAGCCGTAACCCGAAGAGCTCATTCAAACCCACAAGCACGGCCGCCGCGTCCGCCGAGCCGCCACCCAGCCCGGCCCCCATGGGGATCTCCTTGCGAAGCCGTATCCTCACAGGTAACCGGTCGCCGGTTAGCTCGCTGAAGCGAGTCCAGGCTTTGTACACTGTGTTCTCTTCGGGTGGTCCGATCTCTGTGTTTTCTGGTTCGACGGCAAGCTCGAAGCCGCTCTTGGCGCGTTCGATCTCTACCTCGTCGGCCAGAGAGATGCTCTGCATGACGGTGGAGATCTCATGGTATCCATCCTCCCTCACCCCTCGCACCTCGAGCGCATAATTTACCTTGGCGAACGCCCGCAGTAGTACCTTCGTCAAGCTGCCCCCGAGAGAGTGCGCGCGAGCGCCACGAAATCTTCGGGCTCTAGCTCCTCAGCCCGTGCATCTGGCCCGTACCCCAATTCGTGCAGAGCATCAGGTGCCTGCTCGCGCAGCGTATCCGGCAGGTTGTTGACGAGGCGTTTGCGGCGGCTCTTGAAGGCGGCGGTTACCAGCTCCTTCGCGCGTTCGTAGCACTCGCGTTCGATCTCCCGCCGCTTCATCTCTACAATAGCCGACCACACGCGGGGTGGGGGATCGAAGACCCGTGGCGAGACCTTGTGCGCCACGCGTACCTCCGCGAGGAGCTGCACGAGGACAGCGTAGGCCCCATAATCCTTCGTACGCCTCTCCGCGGCCATCCTCTGAGCAACCTCGAGCTGCGCCATAAAGCGCAACTCAGCGAGGAAATGCGCCTCTTCCAGCAACCTCAACACGAGAGGCGAAGCGACGTTGTAGGGAAGGTTCGCGACGAGCTTGTTCGGCAGCGGGTCGAGAGACTCGTAATCGAATGTGAGGGCGTCTCCCTCGTAGACGAGGACGTTTGGGTGCGGTTCCAACGCTCTGCGTAAGGCTGGGAGCACGTCCGGATCCAGCTCCACGGCGTGGACGAGCTTCGCCTGTGCGGCGAGGACGGTGGTGAGGGCGCCACGGCCCGGACCTACCTCCAAGACGACGTCGTCTTGGTTGACGCCCTGAGCGACGATGCGGGCCGTATTCGGATCTCTTAGGAAGTGCTGGCCGAGGCGCTTCTTGGGACGATGGGATTCGGGCCGGCCCAAAGCGTGGCGCTAGACTTCCAGCGGGAGACCGAAGACGTTACGGGCGTTGCGGCAGGTCAGGATGCCGAACTCCTCCTCCCCCATGCCGATGCGCCCGGCAACGAAGCGGGCGGTGTAGACTACGTACTTCGGCTCGTTTCTCTTCGTGCGGACCTCCTGTGGGCTCAGGTATGGAGCGTCCGTCTCCACGAGCAGGCGCTCCGGATCAAGCATCTCCAGGATCTCTGCCGTTCTACTGTTCCTGTAGGTGACGTTCCCGGCCAGACCAAGGTAGTAGCCCCGTTCGCCAGCTTCGTGCGCCTCGCGTTCCCCACCCTCGAAGCAGTGAAGGATTATTGGGACCCTGGCGCGCCCGAGAATGGCCATCGTGTCGGCGAAAGCTTCCCTCGAGTGGATTATCAGGGGTAGACGCGTGTCGTTGGCCAGCGAGATCACGTCCTCGAACAGTGCCCTTTGGATTTCCCTGGACCAGTCCCCCCGGTAGTAGTCCAGCCCCACCTCCCCCAGAGCCACGATCCCGGGCGACTCGGAGAGTTCGGCCAACACCTCAAGGTCTGTCGCCGTATAAGTCCCGGCGTTGTGCGGATGGATTCCCGCCGATGAGTACACGTTCGGCAGCGCCGCCGCCAGCTGCGCTCCCTTCCGCGAGTCATCGACGTCCGTCCCGATGTTGACGACGGCGAGCACCCCCGCCTCTGTCGCCCCCTCAACCGCCGCCTCCGGCGAGATCTCCAACCGTAGCAAGTGCGTGTGCGAATCTACGAACATAAATCCTCTGTTTTGACAGGGCCAGCACCAGGTTCTGGTGCGTGGCCAGAGACCAAATCCACCGCTACCGTCCCTTCTATACTATAAGGACCTTCATTCTAAGTATCTTCTAGATTTGGTGCTTCTCCTCGAGAGGAATCGCGTCCAGGACCTCCGGAATGATAGCTGCGTATTGCCACACAAGAATGTCAACGCCGCGCTCCCGCCCCCTCGCCGGCCTTTATGAGATTCTTCTCATCAGTTTCTTGCTGTTCTCTCATAAGTCGGGGGTAATCTCTGTTCAGGAATAATGAACCCCGGACAAAAGGGGGAAAGCAGATGGTGCTGGTAATGGTGATCGAGCGCCTCGAGGGACGCTACGAGATCGAAGACATGCCGTTGGGCACGGTCTACAGATGGTCTCCTGAGTGCGTCGTGATCGAGTGCGACTGCGGCCAGAGACTAGCGCTCTCCGGGTCCACAACCACCTGCGGTGAGTGTGGAGTGGACCATGCGGCCGTCGTCCGAGAAAAGTTGGCCGTCCGGCGGCAGGAGAAGAATGAAGTCACTCACCCGTGGCGTTCCCTGCACTACTTCGCGGGTACTGGGAGACCTTTCTAAAACCGGCCCGGCAAATCAGGACCCGGCTGGCAGCCTGAGCGTGAAGCTGGCCCCGCCGTTCTTGATGTTGCCGGCCTCGAGTTCGCCGCCCTGGGCACGGGCAAGGTCGCGTGCGATGGCGAGGCCGAGTCCCGTGCCTCCACCGGCACGAGTACGGGCGGCCTCGACCCGATAGAAGCGGTCGAAGACGCGAGGCATGTGCTCCTCGGCGATCCCGGGCCCGGTGTCCATTACGCTCACCTCGGCCCATCCGTCACCTGAGCGACCGGTTACGGTAACGCACCCTCCTCTCGGGGTGAACATCACGGCGTTATCCAAGAGAGCTGCCAAGATCTGACCGGTCCGTTCCAGGTCGCCGCGAGCCATCAACTTGCCAGGGACATCGACCTCGAGGAATATCTCTTCGGCAGCAGCCCGCGCTCCGAAGCGCTCGGCCGTCTCGATGGCGACCGTTGTCAGGCTGAAAGGCTCCCGGGAGACGGTGAGCTTGCCGGCGTCGAGCCGGGTCAGGAGGAGGAGATCGGAGAGCACGGCGTTCATCCTGTCGGTCTCGCCCAGCAGGTCGTCAACAAGCTCTTGCTGGTCTGGCTCTGTAAGGCCGCGGGAGAGCACCTCCGCGTCGGCCCGGACCAGGGTAAGCGGTGTCTTCAACTCGTGCGAGGCATCGGCTACGAAGGCGCGCTGCCGGTCGAAGGCGTCCCGGACCGGCCGCATCGCCCGGCGAGACATGTAGAGGCCGCCCACACTAGCCAGAAGGAGCGCTCCGAGGCCGACGAGGACGAGGACGAACATAAGACGGTTGACGATTTCCCAGACCACCT
>JAWWQA010000018.1:0-3241 GCA_033854695.1 Rubrobacteraceae bacterium | reverse complement strand
GAATACCCCAAGCGGCCATCCGCCCTGGACGATGGAGTACAGAAGCCCCCGGCGCCTGGCGGAGACCTGCTCGTTGACGAGCGTTATAGAGACGGCGAGCTCCGCCTGTGCGAACCCGGAGGCGAGCATGCGCACTATGGCGAGCTGCCAGAAGCTTTGCACGAAGAACGTAAGGCCCGTGAAGAGGGCTGCTGCTGCGAGGCACAGCATCCACATACGCTTCCGGCCCAGAGTGTCCATCCCGTAGCCGACGAACAGGGTGACGACGAATTGGGCCGCGGAGACGAAGAATATCAACGAACCGACCAAAGTGCTCGATAGATTCAAATCCTGTGATACGTCGGGGACGGTCAGGACCAGAAGGTTCAGGTCGTAGGACGCAAGCGACCAGCCCGCGAGGGTGACGATTATGAGGTAGATGGTGTAGCGGCGGTTCCCTCCGGCGGCTCCTCTCTCCTGGGCGATCCACTTGCGGCGTCCAACTTTCTTGCCTCCTCCTATGATTCCTGGCTGCAACAGACTTGCGGCCGACGACTCTAGCTACCTGTCACCCCTGATCCGGCACCAACGCTATGGCCCGGCCAGGACCACCGGAAGATCCCGCGATTTTGAGCGGTAGAAAGACGAAGTAGGCGCCGCGCACCGGCAGCTCGCCGAGGTTCGTCAGTACTTCCACGTAACGCAAGCCCCGACTCAAGCCTTCCTGGTGCACGGGTACCGGGTCGTGGGCGGAGCCAATGCTCGGGGCATCTATCCCGATCATCTTGACCCCGCGCTCGTGCAAATAGAGTGCCATCTCCGGCGCTGGGGCCGGCCACCCTGGGGAGTCGCCGGTTACCAGCGAGCCGTGCATGTACTTGAGACCCTCTTCGCCCTCGACATAGTAGCGGTCCCAACCCGTTCGGAGCAGCACGACCTCGCCCTCCCGGACCGGGCCATGCTCCTCCTCGAAAGTGCGGATGTGGTCGGCGGTGATGAAGGGGCTCACGCCCGGCTTCCCTTCTTCGGAGAGAAAGCGCACGTCCACCACCACGGCCGGGCCCACGAGGTCCCCCGGCGGCACCTTGTCGCCGGACTCGGATCCCAAAGGGCCGGCGAGGGGCAGGCTCGAGTCCGGGGGCGGGACGAAGTGGGTCGGGGCGTCGAAGTGGGTGCCGCAGTGCTCGTCTATGACGAGGAAGTTGGTCTGGTAGGGCGCTGCGCTCCTGGTGCGACCGGTTGGCCCCTCCACCTCGGCGAACCAGTTCCAGTTGTGGTGGGCGAAGTTCATGTGCCCCGGCCATGTCCCCGGCAGCCGCTCTGAGATAGTGACTGAGAGATCAACAACCCGCGCCGAACTCAGCGATGCTTGGTCCACTACTTCTCCTTTCCAGAGGCGGCGCCCAGCATCTCCCGGAGCTTCTCTTCTGTCTCCGTGATTTGGTGCCGGGAGAGCTCCTCCATCAGTCTCTCCAGGACTGGTTCCTCCGACTCTTGCGCCTTCGTCCACTCCCTGTCGAAGCAGCCGGATTGGATGCGCTCGACGAGGGCCTCGCGCAGGAAGGACTGTATCGGGCTGCGGTCGAGCTCGTTCAGGCGGGTGGCGTGAGCGAAGCGGCTGGTGCGTGAGTGAAGCTTCATCTGTTCAAAGATGCCCATGTCGGCCGCCCGCTCCATTACCTCGACGGGCTCCTTGGAGGCGTACAGCTCGAGAAGCACGGCCTCCGGCGGTACCCCGGCTTCAACCTGAAGCTCGTAGGCCGAGAGGAAAACGCTCAGGATCAGGGGCCACACTCCCAGCTCCGTAAGCAGGTCCATCCAGGTCTCATGCTCCATCGACACCCGCAAGGCCCCCGCCCGCGTGCAGCCGATGGCCTTGGCGATGGCCAGAGTGTCCTCCCAGGCGCCACCTGAGGCGTCATAGTGGGCGTCCACGAAACAGGGCGCACCCTTGCCTTCGAGATAAAGATTCCTGAGGGCTTCCCCGATCATGCGTGGCGCCACCATGGTTACGTCCACCTCCCCCGGCGGCCGGATGTGGCCGAAGGCGATGTTGTACCCGGAGGCAAAGTTGAGCGTCTTGCCCGGTCTCATAGATGGCTCGATGTGCTCCTCGTAAACCCCGGGTGCTACCTCGTCCGGAACCAGCACGAAGCTGATGTCCGCCTCCTCCACCGCCTCCGCTATCGGCATGGGCGAGAAGCCGTCGGTCTCGGCCATCTCCCAGCTCTCGTCGCGGACGTTGCCCACCACGATGTTCTTCACGCCCGAGTCGCGCATGTTCAGCGCCTGGGTGCGGCCCTGGTTGCCGTATCCGATCAGGGCGATGGTGCGCCCCTCCAGCCGCTCCAGATCAGCGTCGGTGTCGTAGAAGATCTCGGCCATTCGCCTCCTTCCCCAAAGCGGAAGCGGCGCCCGAAGTCCGTCCGCATATGTGTCCTTGCCCCTGATGGATTCTCCGACAACTGATCCCCAGAGTCAAAAGAGACCGAGAAAGGTGAACGAGTAGGGCTGCGGAGCTACCCTACTACTGTGCGAGGTAGCCGCCGTCTACGGGTAGGATCGCGCCGGTGATAAACGAGGCCTCGTCGGAGGCGAGGAACAGGATCGCGCTGGCCACTTCGTAAGGCTCTCCGAGCCGCCCTATCGGGTGCGCCTCCAGCATCGGCTTCTTGTACTCATCCGGCAGCTCCGCGACGGCCTCGGTCTGAATGGTGCCGGGTGCCACCGCGTTGACCCGGATGCCTCTATCTGCCCACTCGACCGCGAGGTGCTTGGTCAGCCCCGAGGCGACGAACTTGGCCGGTCCATAGGCCGCTTGCTCTTTCTGTCCGGCCACACCGGAGATCGAAGAGAGGCAAACTATGGAGCCGCCCCCCGTCTCTAGCATCGCCTCTATAGCGTACTTGCAGCACAGAAACATCCCTCGCCCGTCGACGGCCATCACGTGGTCCCAGTCCTCCGGCGTCGCGTCGATTATGGTGCTGAGCGGAATAACCCCCGCGTTGGCGACGAGTACGTCTATGCGCCCGAAGTGTTCGACGGCAGCCCTGATCATGGCCTTCGCGTCTTCGACTACCGAGACGTCACCCACTACCGTCTCGACCTCGGCCCCGGGAATCTCCTCCCCGAGCCGGTCGCGCAGAGCGCCAAGCCCTTCCTTCTCCACGTCGGTGACAACGAGGCGAGCTTCCTCTCGAGCGAAGAGCTCTGCGGTGGCACGTCCGATCCCCTTCGCTGCCCCTGTCACGACCGCCGACTT
>JAWWQA010000017.1:0-8740 GCA_033854695.1 Rubrobacteraceae bacterium | reverse complement strand
CGCGCCCGCGAGCAGGGCCTGCGAGAGCACCGGATAGCGGGAGCGAATGGTCCAGTCGGCAGCGAGATCGCTGTTGGGAACCGCAGCCCCGATGCGTACGCCGCCGTCGGACAGCTCCTCGATGTCGTCGGAGGTCAAACGCCTCACGTCCACGAGTACGTCCGGCGTCATCACCTCCAGCTTCATCAGGTCCACGAGGTTCGTGCCGCCGGCGAGGAACTTCGCGTTCGGTTCTTCGGCGAGCGTCGCGACGGCCCCGGGGATGTCTTCGGCACGCTCGTAACGATATGGCTTCATCGGCGTGTCCTCCCTTCGGCCACTTCCGAGATCGCCGGGACGATATTGGCGTAGGCGGCGCAGCGACAGAGGTTGCCGCTCATCCTATCCCGGATCTCGTCGTCGTCGAGAGAGACTTCTTCGGCGTTCAGGTCCTCGGTGACGTGGCTAGGCCAACCCGCTTCTGCCTCTTCGAGCATCCCGACCGCCGAGACGATCTGGCCCGGCGTGCAGTAGCCGCACTGGAAGGCGTCGTGCTCGATGAACGAGCGTTGCATCGGGTGCAGCTCGCCATCTTCGGCGAGTCCCTGGGCCGTGACGATCTCCGCCCCGTCGTGCGCGACGGCCAAAGCCAGACAACTGTTCACCCGCCTTCCGTCAAGAAGGACGGTGCAGGCGCCGCATTGACCGTGGTCGCAGCCCTTCTTCGGGCTGGTGTTTTCGAGACGTTCGCGAAGAGCGTCGAGCAGTGTCGTGCGGGTATCCACGGCGAGGCAGTGTTCCTCGCCGTCTACCTTGAGCCTAATCTCTGCGTCCACACATTTCCCTTCGTGTCTACCGGCCCGAGAGCTTGTCTTTGGCTTTGTCCACCAGCCCCTTATCCTGCTGCTCCTGCCCGCCCGTCTGCGGTTCCGCGCCGAGCTGCTGGAAGATGCCGAGCTCATCCGAGCTGCCCCAGCGTTCGACCAGCATGCCGTCACGGAAGCGCCCGATCTGGCACCCGCGGACGGAGATGCGGTTGCCCGTGGGCGCGACACCGAGGAAGTCGCCCTCATGCGTGCCGGTGACCGTGTAGGCGATGGCCACGTTATCGTCATCGGCGACCATGTGCTCTACTGAGACCTCGAAGTCGGGGAAGGCCGTGCGCATCATTCCGAAGAACTGTTTGAAGCCCTCCGGCCCCTGTTCCTGGTCAGGCGCCGGGTCGTGGTCTACCGAGTCGGTGGCCACTACCTCGTCGATGAGGTCGAGGTTCCCGCTGTTGATGGCCTCGCCGAACTTCTCCTGGGCGGCGATGTTCTCTTCTCTTGCCATGATGTTCTCTCCTTTTCTTCTAGCGATTAGCGTGGAGAAAGGGCGCCGCTGCGTCCCTCCTTCGAGGAAGTCCTGAATGTCCGCTTCTTTGCCCGGCAGTGCCTACAGCCGAGCCAGCAGCCCTACGTTGACGTTGGCCATGTCTGGTCTCCTTTCGGTAGTCTATTTGCGTACCAAACCGCGAACTAACAATGGGCCGTTTCTTCTACTCGACCTAGTTGCCTCTGCCAATGCTTACCCGGTACTCGCGAGGATCACGCTGGTCGTCTCCCGCGGGACGTCCCACTGTGGGAAGTGTCCGCTGTCGTCGAACCAGTGTAGGCGCGCATCTGGAAACAGCTCCAGAGCCTGCTTTGCCTGGCTGGGGAAGGTCACCCTGTCTTTACGCCCCCACCCGATCACGATCGGTCCGCGGGTCGAACCCGGTGGGACGCCCTGCTGGGCCGCTCCGTTGACGAGCTGTTGAAGTAGCTCATCGATGGAGGGAGAAGCGGCGAAGGAGCGCATCTCGTCGAGCGTGACCTTCGGCGAGAGACGCCACGGACGCGCCGAGAACTGTGCGAAGAGTACGGTGCGGCCTATCGGACTCGCCGTGATCTGCGGCATCACCGGTTGCAGCAGGCGGACTAGCCAGATCGACAGGCCGACCGAGGCCAAAAAGAAGCCCTTTTGCCAGCCGCTCCAGAAACCTCCCGGGTCGAGTGCCACGGTAGCGCCCACGACGCGGCGACGCGCGAGCTCCAGCGCGAGCCGCGCTCCCATCGAGCTACCGACCACGTCCACGCCGACGAGGTCGTGAGACTCCAGGAAACTCGTTACCGCTTCCGCCAGCGTCTCTATGGAGACCTTGCCGGGCAGGGGTGGGGTCGCGCCGAAGCCGGGTAGGTCCACCGCTATGACCTCGCGTTCCGCGGCCAGGTCGTCGAGGACGGGGCCCCACTCGCGCCAGCTTCCGCCGAGGCCGTGGAGGAGGAGCAGCGGCTTCCCGCTGCCCCTCCTAACGTGGTGCATCTTCACCGCCATACCTCGTATCTGACTGGCTATACCTACGCCGCCGACTTGAGGAGGACCTTGGTGTAGCCGTCCACGCGCCTGTCGAGCTTGTCGTAGGCATCAGGAGCCTCGTCAAGCGGCAGCTCGTGTGAGACGATCTGGCTCGGCACGGCGCGTCCCCCGACGAAGGGAGGTTGTTGTCGGGGTCCCACCCGCATAGCTGGCAGTAACCGAGTCCGGTCTCCCAGTCGAAATCGAGCCACTTGCTTGCGTTGCAGCTAGGGCAAAGGGCGGAGTAGGTCCTGGTATCTACCTCCTGGTTACTCCAGTACATCGATTGCCTCCTCTGTCTGCACGATTGATTCGCAAAAGGCCCTGGTGCCCTTCTCTGAGAACCTATTGGGAGATAGGTGGGGAAAGGGAAAGAAGGAGTCGGGCACCAGGTTGTCCTTAGACTCCCATTATGGGCATTTCGAGTCACGAGCATATGAAGGCTTGGTAAAAGCTTCGCAACAAAGTGCCTGCGTCTGGCGGAGAGATTTTCAGGAACCCCAGCTTTGAGCTTTGTCTAAAAATACCCTCTAAGTGCATAATAAATGTGCAGCCCCCGACTCTGCACAGAAATTCGGCTCGATGCCTAGCTCGTGGGTGGCCTGCATGAGAAACTTACTCCCCAGCAGAGAAAAGAGGTAGTCCGCGAAGCTGCCAAGGCACGTTGGTATAAGAAGCGGTGGGAAGAAGAATCTTCGTACTCCGCAAGAACGGGATTGGGGTATCGTGCGAGCAAGGATGATCAGCTTTAAAGTACCGCCAGAAAGGTTAGAAGAAGTAGAGAACGCCTACCTAACCTCGCTAGTGCCAGCAATGGAAACATATCGAGGGTTCACGTTCGCGTTGGTGTCTTCGTTCCTAAACACCAACGCGAACGTTCGAAGTGAGCATTTGGGAGGACGAAGAAGCCTTGCGTGAGAGCGAGAGGGAGGGAGCAGTTGTTGAGTGGAAAACGAACACGCTAGAGAGCATCACCGGCAACGCAACCGTCGTTGAGAACTACGAGCTTCGCCTCATTACATAGAACGAGATCCGCGCAGGGCTGATCGTAAAGGAGCTTGGGGGTACGTTTGAGCAGGGGCTGAGACATAGAAGTCCCACTCCTTTTCCTCGCTCCTAAACAAAAATCAGACATTTTGCACAAAAGAAGTCCCGTTCTGGCCAGCGGCCCTTCAGGGTACCTCGCTACGGCTTTGGCGGTGGGGTGTTCGCAAACTAGCGGTTACTACTCCCTCTGCTCCCTGCCATCTTCTTCACGTTTTACCTGCAGATCGAGGCAAAAATCTGATGAGTGGACTCGAACCGCTGACCTGCTCATTACGAATGAGCTGCTCAGTGACCGAAGGAGTGGCCCGCGTCCCCTTTTACTTCACAGCCGTGACCATGAGGCGGGGCACTGCTGGTGTGGATGGTGTACAAAACTTCGTCGAGTTCACCGAGAAGAACATCCGCACTGACCTCGATGCCATGCAGGAGATGGTGGAGATGAACTCCTAGTCAACCTCCACGACTGCCATAGACGGCGAGGTCATCATAGGCTTCGACAAGCAGAAGATAAGCGAGAAGCTTGGGCTGTAGAACTTCCTCTACAGCCACATCCCCCGGCTTCTGGCAACCTCCAACGCCCGTACCATCGCCCCCGCCTTGCTGCGGGTCTCCTCGTACTCTAGAGCAGGCACTGAATCGGCGACGACTCCTCCACCGGCCTGGAAGTAGGCGCGGCCGCCCTTTAGGAGAGCGGTGCGCAGTGTTATACAGGTGTCGAGGCGGCCGTCCACGCCATAGTAGCCTATGGCACCCGCGTAGGGGCCACGGCGGGTAGGTTCGAGGCTGTCTATGATCTCCATCGCCCGCACCTTCGGCGCACCGGAGACGGTTCCCGCGGGGAAGGCGGCGGCGAGGGCATCGAGGGCCGTGTACTCCTCGCGCAGAACCCCTTCTACGGTCGAGACGATGTGCATGACGTGGGAGTATCGCTCTATCTCCATGAAGTTCTCCAGGTGTACCGTCCCTATCTCGGCGACCCGTCCAAGATCGTTGCGTCCGAGGTCCACCAGCATGACGTGCTCGGCCCGTTCCTTGGTGTCGGCCAAAAGCTCTTCGGCGAGGAGCGTATCTTCTTCCGGTGTCGCGCCGCGCCTCCTCGTCCCGGCGATCGGACGGGTCATCACGCGCCGGCCCTCGACACGCACCAGAGGCTCGGGCGATGCTCCGACGAGCGCCAGTTCCCCAAGCTTCAGGTAGGTCATGTACGGTGAGGGGTTGACGGTACGCAGGCCCCTGTAGAGGAGGAACGGGTCGAGGTCGCCTATCTCAGCGAAGAAGCGCTGGGAAGGTACGATCTGGAAGGCATCGCCCGCCCGGATGTACTCCTTGGCCTTCTCCACGGCCTCCTCGTAGGCAGCGCGGGTGAAGTTCGAGGAGATCTCGAAGTCCCCTCCGTCCCCGGAGAGGAGCGTACGATGCATGGTCGGGGCAGCAAGCCTCTCCGCTACGCGACGGATGTCGTCGGCAGCCCGGCGGTAGGCGGCGGCGAAGCCCTCACCTTCGACATCGCGCAGGTTGGCAGCGTCTACTAGCGAGATCACGAGCACCTTATGACGCAGATGGTCGAAGACGATGAGGGTATCCGTCAGTGCAAAATACGCCTCTGGAATCTGAAGGTCATCTGGAGGAGCATCTGGCAGTTTCTCCAGGTAGCGCACGGCATCGTAGGAGAAGTAGCCGACCGCCCCGCCGACGAAGGCCGGGAGGTTCGGTAGGGGAGCGACGCTCTTCTCGCCGACGAGCTCGGCAAGCCCGCGGAATGGGTCCTTCACCGCCACCTCGCGCACCCCGTCGGCGTCTACGAGCGTGTACATGCCGTCCTTATAGGAGAGCGTGCGCTTGGGATCAAAGCCCAGAAAAGAGTAACGTCCGAAGCGCTCGGCAGCTTCGGCGCTTTCCAGAAGAAAAACAATCTCCTCGTCTGTGAACTTGAGGGCGGCGGAGATCGGGGTCTCCAGATCCCCGATGAACTCCGCGTACAACGGGACGACGTCATACTCTCGCGCGAGCCTGCGTGCCTCGGGTAGGTTTGGTGTCAGGTTCTTATCGGTGGCGCTCATCGAGTACCCTCGCTACCTCCTCTACTCCCACGCCGCGCTCCTCCAACAAGACCAGGAGGTGATAGAGGAGATCCGCCGTCTCCTCGGCGAGCCTGGCATCCTCGAGCGCCGCCACGACGACCTCGACAGCCTCCTCACCTACCTTCTGGGCAATGTACCCCGTGCCACGCTCCAGAAGCTTCGCCGTGTAAGAGCCCTCCGGCATCTCCCGGTGGCGCACGGTTATAGTCCCAGCGAGCCTACCAAGGGTCCGGGCGAGGTCCGGGGTTTCCTCGTCCGAGCCTTGCAGGGAGGTGAAGAAGCAGCTCCTCTCACCTGTATGGCAGGCAGGTCCCGCCGGTTCGACCCTATAAAGTAACGCGTCACCATCGCAGTCGAGGCGGACCTCGACCACTCTTTGTGTATTGCCGCTCGTCTCTCCTTTACGCCAGAGCTCGCCACGGGACCGGGAGTAGTAATGAGCTTCGCCGGTCTCGATGCTCTTCTCGACGGCTTCGCGGTTCGCGTAGGCGAGCATCAAGACTTCACCCGTGTCCGCGTCCTGGGCGATGACTGGAACGAGGCCTCTCTCGTCGTAGCAGATGCTTTCGAGGGCGTTCAACGGACAGGTATCCCCGCCTCGCTAAGCTTCTGCTTGACCTCCGCGATGCTGTACTCTCCGAAGTGAAAGATGCTCGCGGCGAGGACAGCGGTCGCTCCGGCCTTCACTGCTGAGACCATGTGCTCAGGATGCCCCGCTCCTCCAGAGGCAATGATCGGGAGCGTCGTCTTCGAAGCTACCTCGGAGATGAGGTCCAGGTCGTACCCACTCTCGGTCCCGTCGGCGTCCATGCTGTTCAGCACGAACTCTCCCGCCCCCCGCTTCTCACCCTCGACGAGCCACGCGATGGCGTCCATCTCCGTGTTCAGCCGGCCACCGTTCAGGTAGATCTCCCAGCCGGGACCGCCCTCGCGCCGTCTCACGTCCACGCTCAAGACCACACACTGGCTCCCGAAGCGCTCGGCACCCTCGTTCACGAGGTCAGGCGTGCGGACGGCGGCGCTGTTTATGGAGACCTTGTCGGCCCCGGCGCGGAGCATAGCTCGCATATCGGAGACGCTTCGAACGCCGCCGCCGATGGTGTAGGGGACGAAGACCTCCTCGGCAGCCCGGCGGGCGAGTTCGGTTGCGGTGTCGCGGTTCTCGTGGGAAGCGGTGATATCGTAGAACACGATCTCATCCGCCCCCTCCCTATCATACAGGGCGGCAAGCTCCACGGGGTCACCGGCGTCGCGCAGGTTCTTGAACTGCGTTCCCTTGACTACCCTGCCCGCGTCAACGTCCAGACACGGAATAATGCGTACCTTGAGCCCCATCAGAAGACCTCCTTCCTAGACATAGGGCACACCCGCGTTGCGGCACTCCTCAGCGAGGCGCTCGTAGAGCGCTCCGGTGGCAGGCAGAAGGACGAAGCCCTCGTAACCGGTCCCCACCACAACCGAGCCATCCCGCCCTTTCCAGTGACGGTGGATAGTGTAGGCTGCAAGCGTCCCTTCGACGAGGCTTGCCACCTGGTCGAGCTCCGCGTGCGAGAGCGCGGAGGTGATGTCGAGCTTCGAGAGGTCCACGTTCTCCTGTGCGGCCAGGTCTGCCGAGAGGTTCCCGGTCCTCAACCGCAGCCCCGGCGTGTTCCAGAGCACGTCCACCGCGCTCTTGAGCGTTGCCGCTCGCGTCTCCTTGTTACCCTTGCGGAGCTTGGGCTCTGGGAGACCCCGCAATACTCCCGCGAGGTCGTTCCTGCCCCGGCCGTCCCCACTACCGCGCTCTCGTTCAAAGAGAAGTACTTTGAGCGTAGCGGCCGAGTCGACCTCGGTGACGGTTCGCTGTCCGCGAGTCCTGCGAAACGGGTAGTCGGTGTACTCGACGCCTACCCCTTCAAGCGCCGCCAGAACCTCCTCGGCAAAGGGCTCACCACCGAACATCTTGCGGCTCGCCGAGTAGGCCGGCAGCGAGAGCCTGGAGAGGACGCGCTCTATCCTGCGTGTGCCGCGCTCGTTGGGTACTGAGAGCGGGGCATCCACTCCCACCACCAGGCCCCGGCGCTCGGCGCCATAGCCCTCTACGGAAGACGAGATCTCTCCTGCGCCGGTCGCGAACGAGTTGGCTACGATACTCCCACGCTCGTCCAGCACCACCAGACAGCTCGGCCGCTCTCCCGCCTCGCCCGGCCGCCACGCCAGCGAGCAACCGACGAACCTCACGCCCGCACCTCCGAGGCAATATAAGAGACCGCCGCCGCGATCTCCTCGCAGACCTCGCGGCAGACCGCCTCGTCCGGGTACTCGACCATCACCCGGACGATGGGCTCCGTCCCGCTCGGCCTGAGAAGTATGCGACCCTCTTGCCCGAGCCGGCCCTCAGCTTCCAAGACCGCTCCCTTCACGGGCTTGCTCCCGGCGATTGCCGCAGCTGAGCCTGGTCCCCAGATGGGGACGTTTATGAGGGTCTGCGGGTAAACTTCCATCACCTCCGCGAGCTCCGAGAGGGATTTATCGGTCCGCGCCATCACGTCCAGGAGCGCGAGCGCAGTCACGAGCCCATCCCCGGTCGTCGTGTACTCTGCGAAGATTACGTGCCCCGACTGCTCTCCTCCTAAGGCAGCCCCCCACCGTACCATCGCTTCCGCAACATGCCGGTCACCGACCGGGGTCACCTCATAGGGTATCTCCAGAGACTCCATCGCCTTGAAGAAGCCGAGATTACTCATCACCGTGACAACGACCCCGCCAGTGAGAGCGCCTCGCTCTTTCAGATCGCGTGCGAGGATAGCGATGATCCTATCCCCGTCCACCACGCGCCCCTTCTCGTCCACCGCCAGAACCCGGTCGGCGTCCCCATCAAACGCGAATGCCACATCGTACCTCCGCGAGATCCCGAGCTCTTCAGCTAGCTTCACCACGTGGGTTGAGCCCACGCCCTCGTTAATGTTGGTCCCCGTTGGTTCATCGCCCACAACCACGAGCTTCGCACCCAGCTCCCCGAAGGCCAGCGGCGCGACCTCGTAGGCAGCCCCGTTGGCACAGTCCAGAAGCACCTTCATTCCCTCCACGCGAGGGCTCAAGTGCGACAGGACCATCTCCGCATAAAATCCGGCGGCCTCGATGATCGTCTCTACAGCACCGACGCCGCTTCCGGTCGGTCTGTCACTATTCTCACCGGCCAGCCTCTCCAGCTCCCTCTCCTGTGCATCGGGGAGCTTGCGGCCCTCCCCTGAGAGGAACTTGATGCCATTGTCCGG
>JAWWQA010000016.1:0-3427 GCA_033854695.1 Rubrobacteraceae bacterium | reverse complement strand
GGATCGAGTACGCCACCGGATGGCAGGACGCCGAATTGGTAGGCGCCCATCGTGAGGAGGCCGGCGATGAGGCCTATCAGCATCGCGAACAGGAAGCTCAAGACGAGCGAGCGCCAGAGGTCGGCGCCGGCTGTCTGCACCAAGCTGAGTCTTCCCACATCCGTCCCGGAACCTTTGCGTCGGAGCAGGAGAGCCCCGAAGAGCGGCCCGCCGATTACGCCGGCGATGAGGCCCGAGGCTATGTACACGCTCGCCAGCACGGTGAGATTCCCTTCGGTACTCGGCCCCTGGGCGAGCAAGAGCAGCAAAACGGGTATAGGGAACAGAGATTTTATGAGCGTGAAGCCGAAACCATAGACGGCCCCTATCCCCAAGAGCCTAGCGTACAACGAGGTCCTCCTTCCCGCCGGAGCAGGCGGCGCGGTTTACCAGTGTTCCGAATACGAGCCCGAGCAAAAAGCCACCTGCAAACGCGCGTCGTCATCGTCCAGTGAGGGTAACCCGGGCCCGTCGGTGCGTCAGCAAAAGCTTTCACCGGCCTCTTTGGACCCAGGCACGCCTCTATACCGGTGTTACCGCTCTACGACCTCCTTAGAACGGAGTCTCTGCAGGGAGGTTGACCGCGACGTACTTGGTCTCGAGGTACTCTTCGATGCCCTCATGACCGCCCTCGCGGCCGAAGCCGGACTGCTTCACCCCGCCGAAGGGCGCGGCGGCGTTCGAGACCATGCCCTGGTTGAGGCCGACCATGCCCGTCTGGAGGCGCTCTATTACACGGAGTGCGCGATTTAGGTCGCGCGTGTAGACGTAGGCGACAAGGCCAAACTCCGTGTCGTTGGCCGCGTCGATCGCCTCCTCCTCGGAATCGAACGGGAAGATTGGGGCTACGGGGCCGAAGATCTCTTCGTAGCGAAGGTCGGCTTCCTTAGAAACATCGTTAAGCACCGTCGGCTGGTAGAAGTAGCCGTGGTCGTCGATCTTCTCGGCGCCCACAAGCGCGGTTGCACCCTTCTCGAGCGCATCGCCGACGAGCTCCGCAACCTTACTGCGCTGGTCTTCGTCGATAAGCGGTCCCACCTGGGAGCCTTCCTCCGTGCCACGCGCGACCTTCATGGAGCTCATCTGCTCCGCGAGCTTCTCCGCGAACTGGTCGGCCACGGAGCTCGCAACGTGGAACCGGTTGGCCGCCGTGCAGGCCTCGCCGATGTTGCGCATCTTGGCTACCAGCGCCCCGGCGATGGCATCGTCGATGTCCGCATCGTCGAAGATGAGGAAGGGCGCGTTGCCACCGAGCTCCATCGAGACCCGGAGCACGTTCTGAGAGGCCTGCTCCATGAGCTTGCGCCCGACCTCCGTGGAACCCGTGAAGGTTAGCTTGCGAAGACGCGGGTCGGAGATAATCGGGGAGACCACGTCGCTCGACGAGGAGCTCACAACGACGTTCAGCACGCCGGGCGGAAGGCCAGCCTCGTTCAGGATCTCCACCAGCGCCAGCATAGAGAGAGGCGTTTGCTTGGCCGGCTTCATGACCATCGTGCAGCCTGCGGCGACGGCGGGTCCAATCTTACGCGTGCCCATAGCCATCGGGAAGTTCCAGGGCGTGATCATGAGGCATGGGCCGACGGGTTGCTTCATGGTTATGATTCTTTGCGCGCCGTCCGGCGAGATGGAGTAGCTGCCGCCGATGCGCACGGCTTCCTCCGAGTACCAGCGGAAAAACTCCGAGGCGTAGGTGATCTCCGCCTTCGAGTCGGCAAGCGGCTTGCCCATCTCAAGCGTCATGAGCAAAGCAAGCTCGTCCATCCGCTCTGTAATCTTCTCGAAGGCGCGCCTGAGAATCTCCCCACGCTCGCGCGGCGGGTGCTTCGCCCAATCAGCCTGAGCCTCGACGGCCGCATCGAGCGCCGCGAGGGCGTCTTCGGGCTGCGCGTCGGCCACCTCGCAGAGAATCTCGCCAGTCGAAGGGTCCTCCACGGGGAGCGTGCCGCCCTCCGCGGCGTCGCGCCACTCACCACCGATAAAGAGCTGTTTCTTGACACCCTCAATAACACTCTGTTCAGATACCTGCGTATCCACGTCGCTAACGTCTCCTTTCCGAACTCCCTACATGCTGCTATACCAAATACCGTGATCGCTTATTTGCGTCCGGTTCATCGTGGTTGAGGTCACAACGTTCTTTGTGATCTGCTCCTCTACCTACGAATGTACGGTTTATTTATACCCAGGCCGCCTATCATCCTACCCTCGCCGCCTAGCGGCGTACACCCGGCGCAGATCGCTCGCTATGGCGGTGAGAGTTCACGGTCCTCTTCCGGGCGTAGATCCCGCGGGAGCCAGGACCTTGTACGGACGGGTCCGCGACGATCTCTCCCAACGCTCGAAGGAGCTCGGGTCTCACCTTACATCTGAGCGCCGGCGCCGTGTCCTCAGAGGACACTGAAAGGCTCGAAGGGCTCCTGGAGGCGACCGACAAGGCGACGTACGAAGCCAAGCTCCAGGGTGAGGGCCGGATCTTCGTCCCCTAACCCCGAAGCGGCCTCGCCTCCTCCTCCCGCTATGCCTCCCGGTTCTGCTGGGCCGCCTTCAGGAGAATGTGCAGCGCCTCGCGGACCTTGGCCAGATCCTCAGGATCAAGGGCCTCCAGAAGGGAGGCTGAGAGTGTCCGCCACGAGGTGACAAGCTGCTCGATCAAACTCCGCCCCTCCTCCGAGACCCGAACCAGCACGACCCTCCGGTCTTGAGGTTCGGCCAGACGCTCCACAAGGCCCCGCTCCACCAACCGGTCCACCAGAACCGTCGCGTTCGAGAACGAGCCTCCCATCTTGCGCGCCAGATCACGCATCCTGATCCCCTCCTCCTCGGAGATCAAAAGCAATGCCTTGAACTGCGGCGTGGACATCTCCAACTCCAGCCAGGGTCCAACATCCCAGTCCGCCCGGTGCTGGATGAGCTCGTCCTGCAGCCTCAGAATGTCTTTTATCTCTTCTGTCTGAGCCATGTCAGGAATGTTACTCTTTTTTTGACCCTTAGTCACCACCTGTATTTTCGAAATAGCTGAATAAAGGAATAAAGGATTGCCTCAGGTTAGGGGCCAACTACGGCCATCGTCGGGGTAAAATCTGCACGCTTATGAACGGGAAGCAAGAGAGAGTAAAAAGTGCCCGCGAGGCCCGGCGTATCTTGGAGGAGAAGGCGCAGGCGGCGGGCTTTGACCTCGTCGGCGTAACGGGCGCCGAACCGCTGGCGGAGGGCGGCGAGCGCCTGAGACGTTGGCAAGAGGCCGGGATGGCGGCGGACATGGGCTACATGCACCGCCCGGTGGAGCTGCTATCGCATCCGCGGCGTTTGCAGAAAAGCGCGCGGAGTGTGGTTTCTCTAGGTGTTTCGTACTATCCGGGAGAGCATCCCGAGAACCTGGAGGGCGGAG
>JAWWQA010000015.1:0-9071 GCA_033854695.1 Rubrobacteraceae bacterium | reverse complement strand
CTAGCGACCCTCGACGCTGTCCAGACCTTCGGCGCCCAAGTCGAACACAAAGCAGACACTGCTCGTATAACCGGCGTCGGTCTCAGTAACGCCCTCGAACCAGCGAACGTCGTAGACGCACGCAACTCCGGCACTCTTGTCCGTATAATACTTGGAATAGCCGCTGGGTTCGGGCGATTTTCGTGTTTTACGGGGGATGAAAGCTTGAGGGGCCGGCCGATGGGGCGGGTAGTTGGGCCGTTGAGGAGGATGGGGGCGGAGATAAGAGGTGTAGAAAATGGGGAACGGTTGCCGATCGCGGTTCTGGACAACGGCGGGGGGTTGAGGGGCTCCGAGCACGTCTTGCCGGTCGCCAGCGCTCAGGTAAAGAGCTGTATCCTCTTCGCCGGGCTCTTCGCCGACGGGACCGTGAACGTTATCGAGCCTGGCAGGAGCAGGGACCATACCGAGCGTCTACTCTCGGCGTGTGGCGTAGAGGTGAAGGTGGGGGAGACTCGGGCTGGGGGGCGACGGGTGACGGTCGAGCCTCCTGGAATGGTGCAGGTTCCGGATGAGATAGAGGTGCCGGGCGATTTCTCGTCGGCGGCGTTCTGGATTGCGGCGGCGCTCGTGGTGCCGGGCAGCGAGGTGAGGATCCGAAAGGTAGGGCTCAACCCCACCCGGACGCGGTTCTTGGATATACTTCGCAGGATGGGCGCTGAGTTAGAGATACGTGACGCGGGCGAGGACGCCATCGGCGAGCCGGTTGGGGAGATAGTGGTGCGTCATTCTGCCCTCCAGGCAACCACGGTTGGACCGGAGGATGTGCCGGGCGCCGTGGACGAGCTGCCGCTTCTGGCGCTTCTCGGGGCCTTCGCCGATGGAGAGACCGTTGTATGGGGGGCCGAGGAGCTCCGCGTCAAGGAGACCGATAGGATCCAAGCTGTCTGCGAGGAGTTTCGAAAGGTAGGCGTCGAGATCGAAGAACGCCCGGACGGGTTCGTCGTTACAGGGGACCCCGAAGGAGGCATCAGGGGTGGGCGGGCGCGTAGTCGGGGAGACCACCGCATCGGGATGGGCCTGGCGGTGGCGGGGCTAGCCTCCCGGGATGGGGTCGAAGTAGAGAACCTGGAGGCGGCATCAGTCTCCTACCCTGGTTTCTTGCGGGATCTCAGGAGTATTTCTTGGCGGTAGGACCGTCGGTAGGAACGTGCTTGTAGCCATAGACGGTCCTGCCGGGAGCGGCAAGAGTTCGGTTGCTCGGGCCGTCGCCGAGCGTCTGGGGCTTGTCAACCTGAACACGGGCGCTACCTACAGGGCCGTGGCGCTCATAGCGCTCCGGGACGGCGTGAATATCGACGACGGGGCGGCTCTTGCCACCGTCGGTTCCGGAGTGGATCTGACAGCGGACGGTGTCTACTACGGGGGGGAGAGGATCTCCGAGGATGCGCTCCGCACACCCGAGGTCTCCGCCGCTGCCTCCAGGGTCAGCGCCCACCAGGAGCTTCGGCGCATCCTCGTCGAGAGGCAGCGGGCGGCAGCGCTTAAAGCGGAGGAGGCCGGCGGGGCGGTTGTCGAGGGTCGGGACATCGGAACGGTGGTTCTGCCCGAGGCGAAGCTCAAGGTCTTCCTCTCTGCCGCCCCCGAAGAGCGGGCCCGTCGCCGTGCTCTGCAGACCGGCCGTGAAGCGGAACTCGAACGCATCCGCAAGGCGATGCACACCAGGGACAAGCGCGACTCCGAGCGCGAAGCCTCCCCTCTCAAGCCCGCCTCCGGGGCCGTGGTTATCGACACCACTGTCCTCTCCCTCGAAGAGGTCGTCTCGCGCGTGGTTGAGCTCTCCCGCGAGCACCTCGGGGCTCGCGGAAAAAGCTTGTAGGATGGAGGCCGAGAGGCTCAGGCGTGGTGTTTCGCGAGATATCTCGCCCCGGTATCGCCTTTTCAGACGCGTCATGCTTGCGCTTGGGTGGTTGGTCTTCGGTTTTACCGTTCACGGCGCCGGGAAGGTACCCAAGGAGGGACCTCTGATCGTGGCCGCCAACCATCGCCGGTACGTGGACCCCGTCTTCGTTTCGATGGCGGTCCCTCGTAGGATCCAGTGGATGGCCAAGAAAGAGCTCTTCACCTTTCCGTTCGAGCGATTTTTCTACTTTATAGGCTCCTTCCCCGTAGACCGCGCAAAGGGTGGACGCGCGGCGCTTAAAACCGCCCTCAACCTCCTCGCCGCCGGCTGGGCTCTGGGTATCTTCCCCGAAGGTACCCGCCGCAAGAGCTACGACCCCGAAGACGCCCCCAAGAGCGGGGTGGCCATGCTCGCGTCTCGCGGCGGTGTCCCGATACTCCCCGTATTCGTCGACCGGGTGCCCGGCCTTCTGGAGCGTCTCCGGGGCAGTAAACTCCACGTGTATATAGGCTACCCGATAACTACTGATAATACTTCGAAGGGGGGGCGGGCTCGCAGGGAGAGTGCGGAGGAGGTGTTGCGTGCGATCTACGCGCTTGGCGAGGGACCTGGGGTAGGGTCGTGAGTAGTTTACCGGTTGTGGCGATCGTGGGGGCGCCGAACGTGGGGAAGAGCACGTTTGTAAACAGAGTCCTGGGGCGCCGGCAGGCTGTGGTTGCCGACGAGCCAGGGACGACGCGCGACCGCTCCTACAATCGAGCCGAGTGGGCCGGGCGTGAGTTTCTCCTCGTGGATACCGGGGGCATGGAGCCGCTGGCCCGGGGTGGGCTCGAGGCGCTCGTTACGCTTCAGGCACGTGTCGCGGTCGAGGAGGCGGACGTCATCATCCACATAGTTGACGCCCGTCTCGGTGTGACCGAGGCGGATGCTGCGATAGCCAGAGAGCTGCGCACGGTGCGTGACAGGGTCGTGCTTGCCGTGAACAAGCTCGACAATCCCGCCGATGATTCGGGGCGCTACCCCTTCTACTCTTTAGGAGAGGGAGAGCCGCACGCCATAAGTGCTAGCCACGGGCTAGGGGTGGGAGATCTTCTGGATGTCGTCGTCTCGCGCCTGCCGGAGAGTGAGCCCGCCGAGGAGACAAACTTGCCGCGCGTCGCGGTCATAGGGCGACCGAACGTGGGCAAGAGCACGCTCCTCAACCGCCTCCTGGGTGCCGAGCGGGCGGTCGTCTCCGAAGCCGCGGGTACCACAACCGACGCGGTGACACATGAGATCGAGGTTCCAGCGAACGGCGCCGTGGCGGAGGGGGTCGTCCCTATGGGACGCTTCCTCCTGTTGGACACGGCCGGAATGAACCGGAGCGCGCGCAGAGCGGAGGGTGTCCCATACTATTCGACGCTCAAGACCGAACAGGCGATCCGCCGTTCGGACATCTCGTTGCTCTTGGTGGATGCGGTAGAGGGGCTCGTGGGCGAAGATCTACGGCTGGCTCGTAAGATCGAAGAGGCCGGGCGAGCGTGTGGGATTTTGATCAACAAAAGCGACCTCGTTCCTCCGGAAAGGATACGCGAGATCGAAGACACCCTTACCGCCCGGATGACGGACCTGAGGCCCCCCGTCATTGCCGTCTCGGCGCTAGCGGGTGCGGGCACGCAGAAGATCATGCCGCTCGCTGTCCGGCTGTATGAGGCGTATAACCTGCGGATTCCTACGCATGAGGTGGCAGAGTTCGTCAACGCTCTGGTGGACCGAAACGCGCCGCCGAAGGGTGTCAAGATACGCTTCGCTGCCCAGACTGGCACGGCCCCGCCCCGTTTCACCCTCTTTGCCAATCGTCCCAAGGATGTCCCCGAGGGTTACCTACGTTACGTTGAGAACTCGTTACGCGAACGCTACGGTTTGTATGGGGTAAGCGTCCGTGTAAGGCTGAGGAGCAGCCGGTGAAGGGATCTGACGATCACCTCCTAAGCGACCGCATACTGACGGTGCCAAACGCGTTGACGCTGTTGCGGATTCTTGCGATACCGGTCGTGCTCCTCTTGTTGATCGCAAAGGAGGACGCCGTGGCGGTGACGGTGTTCGTTGTGGCTGCGGCTACTGATTTTCTGGATGGCAGGCTCGCACGCCGTCGAGGAGGGATAGGGACTTCGTATCTCGGTGCGATACTGGATCCCGTTGCCGACCGGCTGATGCTCTCGAGCGTAGCGGCGGTTCTGGCGCTGCGGGGTGTGTTGCCGGTGTGGGTGGTGGCGATACTCGTCGGGCGGGATCTTCTGGCCCTTTTGGGGAGCCTGGTGTTTCGGGGTAAGATAAGGGTCAACAAGGCGGGTAAGGCGGCGACGGCCGTACTGATGACGTCGATCGCGGTCGTTATGTACAGACCGGGGATCATAGGAGAGGTAATGTTCTATTCGGGTTTGGGGCTCTCGCTCGCCGCGGGCGTCCTATACGTTGGTGCGATAAAGAGGCGCTTCGGGGGCGGAACTCCGGGTGCCCCGGTAGTCAAACGATGAAGGTGGTGATCATGGCCGGCGGCCAGGGCACGCGCTTGAGGCCGCTCACCAGCCACCAGCCGAAGCCATGATCCCGATTGTCAACGTGCCGTGCATCGATTCGGCTGGGTCCTCATGATTCCCTACCCAGACAACCCGCTCTTCTACGTCTACGCTGAGGCCGACGCCAACGGCTTCACCGAGCGAGGTAGGGAAGTTTCCGAGGGTCTCTGAGTACGCGGAGTTCGTCGAGGATCTAATAGGAAGCGAATAAACAGGCTGTAGGAAGGCCACAAGATGGATGATAAACCGTATCGAGCGTCTAAGACTGTACTTCAGGTTCAGGGGAGGGTATACTTCAACCTATGACCGATGACGATCTTCTAAGGGGCATCGAAGGGCGGGGCGAGGGGTTCGAGTGGGAGGACGAGCCGGACCTCACGTCCGTTTCGGAGGAGCTCAAGGCGCGGTTAGAGGAGCTGGCTGAGGAGGAGCGAGCTATCAGTTACCGCAGGCGTGTCATCCAGGGTAGGATAGACCTGATCAGTGCCGAGCTCGTCCGGGGTGGCGGCGTTGCGCTCTCCCCCGAGGAGCTGGCGCGCGTCCTTCTGGGCGGAGGGGAGCGGTTTGAGGCCCAAGACGGCGAGTCCCAGGGCTCTCCGTCCGGCCGTGGGGGGGACTTTTGAACCATTGCCCCGAGTGTGGCGCTGAGGTGACTCCGGAGATGAAGTTCTGCGCTGAGTGCGGTACGCGTCTGGTCCAGGCGCAGTCGACAGTCTCCTACGCGCCTAGCTTCGGCGAGGACGAGAACGGAACGCCCGGTATCGGGCGCGATGAGGCCCCAGAGGGGGCGGCTCTGATCGAGCTGGATCAGGTCGAGGGCACGGCGGGGAGGAGGATGCACGACATCGGCGATGAGCTGGTGACGGTGGGGCGCAGTCCCGAGAGCCACATCTTCCTTGACGACGTCACGGTCTCCAGGCAGCATGCTGAGATCTTCAGGCGCGAGCGGCCCGAAGAGAAGGGGTTCAGGATCCGGGATGCCGGTAGCCTCAATGGCACCTACGTCAACCGGGTTCGGGTTGACTCCGTGGACCTCAGGAACGGCGACGAGATACAGGTAGGCAAGTACCGCTTCAAGTTCGTGTACACGTAGAGACACGCGCAAGATCCCCGTGGCGGGGCGTTTGGAGCAGTGCAGACGAGGATGGGAGCAACGGCTTGGACATGACGGACAACGGCGGCCAGAAGGATCGTTACACCATAGGCGAAGTCGTGGCCCGCTTGCGCAAAGAGTTCCCTACTCTGAGCGTCAGCAAGGTTCGCTACCTTGAGCGGAGGCGTTTGATCAGCCTGACCCGCACCCGGGGAGGCTACCGATTGTTCTCTCCGCAGGACGTGGAGATGCTCAGGTATATTCTGACGCTCCAGGACAAGGAGTACCTGCCCTTGAAGGTGATAAAGAAACGCATCGAGGGTGGGATGCCAGTGGCCGCTGGCGAGGCGGGTGGCGACCTCTCGCGGGTCCTTGAGGACAAAACCTACACCAAAGAGGAGCTGGCAGACGCAATAGAGAGCGAGACGCGTTTCGTCGAGGAGCTGATCGCAGTAGGCGTTATAGGACGCGGTGGTGAGCTGACGCAACGGGATGTCGAGATCGCTCGCATGGCCCTCGAGATGGCGAAGTACTCGATCCAACCGCGCCACCTGCGTGGCATCATGGCCGCCGTCGAACGTGAGGCTGCGATGTTCAAGCAGATTCTCAATCCCGAGCTGCGCAGCGGGGATGAGCAGCGCGTACAGGACGCCGTTAATAAGGTCCGCCACCTCGCAGCCGTCGATTCGAAGCTCAAGGAGCTGATGATGGCTAACGCCATAGACGGCTTCGCCCCGTGACTGAGGACACCTGCAGCGAAGTCCCAAGCGGGGTCGCGGGCGTAGAGGAGATAACGCGCCACATTCGGGAGGTCCCCGACTTCCCCCAGCCTGGAATCTCCTTCAAGGACATAACACCCTTGATAGAGAATGGCCCCGCCTTCCACGCCGCCGTCGACGGCATGGCTCGCGCCACGGAGAACATCGACTACGAGCGAATTCTCTCTGCTGAGGCCCGCGGATTCGTCTTCGGTACGGCCCTTGCTTACCGTGCCTGCAAAGGGCTCGTCCTCGCCCGCAAACCGAACAAGCTTCCCCGAACGACTATAGCTGCTTCCTACGATCTGGAGTACGGTCAGAATACCCTCGAGGTTCACGCCGATGCCCTGTCAGAAGGTACGCGCGTCCTCGTCGTAGACGACCTCCTCGCTACGGGCGGCACCGCCCGAGCGATGTGCCAGCTCGTCGAGAATGCCGGCGGCATCGTCGCCGGTGTCGCCTTCCTCATAGAGCTCCGCTTCCTCGGAGGACGCGAGCGCCTTGCCCCCTACCCGGTCACGTCCCTCATCGCCTACGACGAATGAGCGAAGCCAGCAGAGCCCTTCCCGAGACCCACAACCATCCTTCTATCCTCCCCGCCCACCTGGCCAAACAATCCGAAGTCGACCGCCTTATCGCCGTCTATCTGCGTACCCTTACAAGCCCGCAGACAGTTAGAACGTATAATACTGAGATACGGATGTTCGTGGCGTTTATGGTGGGGGAGTTAGGACGCTCGCTGGAGGAGATAACGGTTGAGGACCTATCTCTATACCGGGAGCACCTGTTAAAGACGTACGCGCCGGCGACGGTGGCGAAGAAGCTTGCGGTGCTGCGAAGGTTTTTAACGTTCTCATACATGGGTGGGACGACTCGCATCAACCCCGAAGCGTTGCGTTTCTTCGCCAAGAGCCCGAAGGTAGGCCAGGATCCTGCCTACAACGTGCTCACGGATGAGGAGCTTGGACGGATGCTCGCGGCGGCTCGCGCCAATAACTACCGTGACTACGTGCTTCTCGCAGTGCTGGCCGGTGCGGGCTTAAGGGAGGCGGAGATCGTGGAGTTGAAGATCGGGGACTTCAGGGAAGCGGGTGAAGGCCAGGTACTGTTGCGTGTCCTTGGCAAGGGCAGCAAGATACGGCCCGTCCCGATCTCCCCGGACCTTTGGCGGCTCGTCCAGCGCTACATCCTTCTCACCGAACGTAGCCTCACCTCACACGCCGACGCCCGCAAACCCTTGTTCGGCTCCCGGGAAGGTGGAGGCGACAAGCCCCTTACCACCCGCGCTGTGCGCTACATAGTCAATAAGTACGCAAAGGCAGCTGGCATAACCAAGGCCATCTCCCCGCACTCCATCCGCCACACCGTCGGCACAAACATGGCCGTGAACGAAGCCCCGCTACTCGTGATCCAGCAATTCCTCGGCCATGAAGATCCCAAAACCACCATGCGCTACGTCCGCCGCGCCGAAGAGCTCGCCAGCAAAGCGTATACCTATAATACTTTACCTATCTAACCTTAACCTGTGATCCGTCGAGCGGCTAAGACGAGTGACAGGAACCGTCCCTCTCGACCGGGTACTCTCTCGGGCAACCTCCATCGGGCATTAGCGGCACCGGTCCCGAGAGGGGACCGCCGGCCTCCAGGAGATTCGCCCTTGTGCTCCGCCCACCGAAGAGATCTAGATCTTGTTCATCGCAGGCGATACCGTTAACGTCCGAATCCAGAGCGTCGCCGAAGAGGATCTGGTCAAGATCAAAGACTTCCTGGGCCTGTTGTTGAGTGTTGAAATCGTTGCATTGGACGTCTCCGTAGCGGTCGAGCAGCTGTTGGATCCTTTGGTCGACGTCTTGATTGGAGGCGTTACCGGCGTAGTTTTGGGAGCCATCCTCGCTCGAGATTTGAGCTGCCTGCGCAACGGAGATCTCAACCTTCTTGCCGGCGTCCTTGCTCTCCCATGCGATGCGGCCCGCTAGAAAGCAAGCCGTCGCCAGCACCATCATCCCGCACAAAACGTACGCTCTCAAGGAGCTACTGCGCAACGTAGCAGCCTCTGTACTTCTCGATCGAAAACTCCTTTGGGCACCCGCCGCCCGGCATCTTCGGCACAGGGTCTTCGGAGAGACCGCCTGCATTCATCAGCGCATCGTCTCCTCCCGGCCGAGGCGGAGAGGCCTATCGCTGCGTAACATCAATTACTCCCGAACATCTGCATTTTGTTAAGGATTATTATAGACGGGTTTATAAACGTTGGTCAAAGCTGCACGTTCGCGAATACTCAACCTACACCATATGTTCGGTTCGAATTCGAGCTGATATACGAGATCTTGGGCGCGGGGATTCTTTCGGCCGGCTAGGATCCACTCGAGATCTTGCCACTGTCGTAACCCTGCTCTTTGCTGCCAACGCTGGTTGTCTTCAGTTTGGATAGCAAGCAGCACCACTATAGATTTGCTCGCGAGTTTCCGATAAGTGGAATTCTCGGAAACTCGCCGCAGATTCGTGTCTTACGAATGTGACCATAGAGCAGGAGGCAAAGTGGCGAAAAAGGCGCAGGCAAGGACTTGCCGATTCCGCACAAAGTAAGGGGCGGTGTAACACCGCCCCTTACTACCCAATTTGCTTCTCCCTGTTGCTGTTAGTGTCAGAGGATTCGTACGAAAACCCCGCCTTGCAGAACGCACTGCAGAGAGAGAATTTGGCCCGCATTGCACTGTTCGCCTACAGCTGTAGCTCCCCTCTGACTAACACCGGTATTGAAGCCAGCGAGAAAAGCATCG
>JAWWQA010000014.1:0-17302 GCA_033854695.1 Rubrobacteraceae bacterium | reverse complement strand
CACGTCACCAACCCAGGCCTCGCCCGACCGGTCAGCGACCGAGGTCTTCTCGCCCTGGTCTGGCTGCTGGAACTCGCCAAAGATCTTGGAGTACGGCTTGTTCAGAACGTGGGCGAGCACGTTGAGCCGTCCCCGGTGCGCCATGCCCAGGACCACCTCGGGTGTCCCCTTGCCGGCAGCGCGGTTGACGAGCAGGTCGAGCATCGGCACCACCATGTCCGTGCCCTCGATGGAGAACCGCTTCTGCCCCAGGAAGGTTTTGTGGAGGAACTTCTCCAAAGTGTCTACCTGCGTGAGAGCCTTCAGGAGCCTCTTGGCCTCTTCGTCCTCCAGAACCTTATGGAAGCGCTCGGACTCCACCACATCGCGCAGCCAGAACCGCTCCTCGGCGTTATGGATGTGGCCGAAGTCGAAGCCGGTGGTCTTGCAATAGATGCGCCTGAGCTCATCTACCGCCTCCCGCGCCGAGCTCGTGCGCCTCGGGATCGGACCCGTGCCCGGAGCGTTGAGCACGCTCGACGGCAGGTTTTCGAGTTCCTCCTCGGTCACGTCGTGGAAGCCGGGGTCCAACGTCGGATCCCCTGGTGGCTCGCTCCCCAACGGGTCCAGCTGGGCCGCCCGGTGGCCGAAGTCCCGGATGGACCGGATGTACTTGGCCACCCCAACGATCTTATCCACGTCCATCTCGGCAGCCGGAGCGGCCACCCCCGTTGCCTGACCGTTAGCTCCAGGCTCTGGCGGCGTCCACTCCTCGAAGAAGCTACGTGTGCGTTCGTCGACGGAGTTGGGATCGTCTCTATACCTCTCGTAGAGCTCCAGTACGTAGCCAAGGTTCGGACCGTAAAATTGACTCTCGGTTAATTTCTCCAACAGTATTACACCCCCACGGAAATGGCTTCTTGCACGGATAGCGACACGCTTCGGGTCGCGCACGGCCACCGTCGGAGCCGGTACTCTGCCCGGCGATGGTCGTGCCTGCGGTTTTTCGCAAAGCGGTGAAACATCTTACTACTCAAAATAATATCGCATCTCCTCATCCCGGGTCCGCGTGTTTTTGCCACAGGTCTTACCCAAATCTGCACCCTGGAACTCTTCCTAGCGGGGCGTGTTCTGACGGGACGTCCTAGCGCTCTCCCAGCCCGATCAGGGCCAGCCGCAGATCCTCGGCCATGCCGCTGTGACCGAACTTCTCGGCCTGAGCGATCCCCTTCTCGTAAGCGGCGCGAGCCTCGTCTACGCGTCCGATTCTCTGAAGAGCTTCACCAAGGCGCATGTACGCGTTGCCCTCGTCTTCGTGGGTCTCCACGTAGCGCTCGAGAACCGCCGCCTCGTCTTCATAGCGTCCGACCTTGTTGTACTCGTTCGCCAAAGCCAGAAGCCCCGTCGGGTTGTTGGGGTTGTCCGCCAGCATCCGCTCGAAGTACTCTATTCTGTCCTCCACGAGATCCTCCTCGTTATCAACGTTTCTCCGTTCTCTAAGTTAGTATAGTGGCACGCTGCGTGTGATCCACGCGGGAGCACTGAAGGAGAGACCAGGGAGAATCACTTGAAGCATTTCGAAACCAAGGCCGTCCACGCTGGCGAGCAACGTTGGGGAAACGGAAACGGGCGACCGGGCGAGAGCTTCTGCCCGATGTCTACCCCCGTTTACCTCTCCACGACCTTCGCCCACGAGAACGTCGAGCAGACGGACCGGGTGCTAGGCGGCGAGGAGCCGGGCTACAGCTACGCCCGCTACGGCAACCCGACGATCACGGCCTTCGAGGAGGCGGTCGCGGCCTTGGAGGGCAAGGGACAGGCATTCGCCTTCGCCTCCGGGATGGCAGCAATGCACGCCGCGCTCACGGCGGCGGAGATCGGTAGCGGGGCGACGGTCCTGGCGGCCGAACAGCTCTACGGTTCTACTGCAACACTCCTGGTCCAGATCTTCAGTGCGAGCGGGGCCGAGGTTCGCTTCGTCGACGTCTGTGACCTCTCGGCCGTCGAGAAGAAGGTGGAGAAGCTCAAGCCACGTGCCGTCGTGATCGAGACGATCTCCAACCCCCTCCTCAGGGTCGCCGACGTGCCTCGCATAGTAGAGATAACGCAGGCTGCAGGCTCACCCTTGATCGTGGATGCCACCTTCGGCACCCCCTACCTCCAACGGCCTCTGGAACTCGGGGCAGACATCGTCGTCCACAGCGCGACCAAGTACCTCGCCGGCCACGGCGACCTGTCGGCCGGCCTGGTGATCGCGGACGCGCCCTACGACGGAGCGCTGGACCAGATCCGTAAGCTCGTAGGGGGCATCATGGCACCCTTCGAGGCCTGGCTCGCTCTTAGAGGTCTCAAGACGCTGCCGTTGAGAATGGGCCGCCAGTGCGAGAACGCGCAGCTAGTCTCCGCCCGGCTCGCTACCCACCCGAAGGTAGCGAAGGTTAATTACCCTGGCGCAAAGGACCACCCGGACTACGAGATCGCGCGCCGCGTGCTGTCAGGCGCCGGCGGCCTCGTCTCCTTCGAGCTGGCCATGGAGCATCCCGAAGAGGGCCGCGAGGCAGCGTTCCGCTTTCTCAACGCGCTAAAGGTCTGCGTCAGGGCCCCGAGCCTCGGCGATATCTATACCCTGGCGATACACCCGGCTACGGCCTCGCACCGGGAGCTCTCCCCCTCGAGAAGGGCGCGCCTCGGAGTCGGCGAGAACCTGATACGGATTTCTCTGGGCATCGAGCATCCCGAGGACATAATCGAGGATATAGAGCAGGCGCTGGAGAAGGTTTAGGATCGCTAACGTCCCCGGATCTGGGTCACCGATGGGTGGAAGAAGAGATCCAGGATCCAGTCCGCCGCGATCCGGGCCCGGTTCTCAGGACTCTCTAGCTTGAAGAGGTAGGTTGCCCGCCAGAATAGGGCGGCCGGAAGCCCCCTGAACTTCACACCCATGACGTCGTTCACGGCGAACTGGCTCCCCAGCTCCACCAGTTGGCCCATGGGCTTGTACTCGAAGGGGATAATCTCCTTCTCACTTCCGTCGATGGCAGCGAGGATATTCCTGGCCAGGGCCTCGCCCTCCTGTACCGCCGCCTGAGCGTTGGGAGGAACCGGCTCTCCGTCTTTGTCCACGTTGGCGGCGCAGTCGCCGATGGCCCATACGTTCTCCCGGCCGGGCACCCGCATGTAGGAATCTGTCTCGACACCCTTCTCGCCCTGTAATGGGAGGTCTAGATCCTCCAGCTTGACGCTCGCGCGGTTTCCGGCGGTCCAGATGACGTTCTCGGCCTCTATCTCCTGGCCATCGTCCAGGATTACGTGGTCTTCCGCAACTTCCTGTGCGCGTACTTCGTTGATCACCTCGATCTTGAGTTCCTCCAGGTGCCGCCGGGCTGCTCGACGCAGCGCAGGGTCAAGCTCCTTCAAAACCTCCTCATTCGAATCTACCAGTACGATCCGAACCTTGTCTGGATCGATGTTCGGATAGTCGGGAGCAAGGGTCTTGTGCGCCAAGGAGTGGAGCTCGGAGGCTATCTCCACCCCCGTAGAGCCGCCTCCTATTACTACGAAGGTCAGCTTCGACTCCGAGATCTCATCCGTCTCTGACGTTTCGTCACGGGCCAGGGTGACCTCCTCGAAGCGTTCGATCATCCGGTTGCGGATGCGCTCCGCGTCCGTGAGGCCCTTCATGCTGATGCTGTACTCCTCGACCCCGGGGATGCCGAAGAAGGCTGGATCCGCGCCCAACGCCAGCACCAGATGGTCGTAGGGGAACTCCAACCCCCCGCTGGCCGTTACGATCTTCCGCTCAAAGTCTATGCTCTCCAGTTCCGCCCGCCGGAAGCTGGCGCCGAACTGGATCAGGGCACGGCGCAACGGCTGCGCGATGTTCTTGGTCTCTACGTCGCTGCTTATGATCCCCGCTACCATGGGCCAGTAGGTAAAGAAGTTCTCTTTGTTGATGACCATGATCCCGACATCGTCACGGTCTTTAGTCAGCTCGCCTAAAGTCTTCGCCACTGTATAGCCGGCAAACCCACCACCCACGATAAGCACCCGGTTCGGAAACTCTCTGTAAGGTCCCCGCTCCCACGGGTCGTATTTTGGCCGCGGTTTGAAGTGTACGACCCGCCGCAGAACCTCCGTGGCGACAGCCCCGCAAGCTACCGCGAGACCTCCCTTGACCAGTTTGTTCATATGCTCTCCAACGTTCGCTCTCCTCTACCTGCAGAAGCGACGCCAGGGTAATAGGTCACCCACCACAAAGGCAATACCTTCACGTACCACTTCGCCGCTTATCTTAGGTACCCACTCCGAGCGATAGCTAATTCTTGGCAGGTGCGGCAACTGCTACCGCAAGGCTCGAAAGTAACGCTCGAAGCCATCGACGGAAGCACCACAGAGGACGTACGCGAACAGCTGAGGCAGCTGCCGGTAGACGCCTGTAGTAGCCGTCACGCAATGCCGAGCTGTTTCTTGAGCTCCTCTGCATCCGTAGTCGGGCTCTGGCAGGCATAGTTTACGCACACGTACGCGGTTGCCTTGCCCTCGCGCCTTGGGCGGTCGGCGAGGAGCGGCACCAGCCGCGCGGCCTCCTCGTCCTCTTCGGAGCGGCCCGCGACCACCTTGTTAGGCAGGTAGGAGGAGTAAACGGCGTTCAACAAGGCTCTCGTGTCAGGTGCTTCCGTATCTCCGACTATTGCAATCTCGTAGGGTGTCGACAGGTAGAAGTCAAGCGCTGAGAGGAGACGGCCGAAGGCGCCGGGAAGTTGGGCAATTACGCCACTCGAGTCTTCGAGGACGGTCTCGGCCCGCTCCCGGTAGTCCTCGCGGTCAAGGAGGAGGGAGAGCCTCAGCAACACGTCCACGGCGACGGAGTTGCCAGAGGGTGCCGCGTTGTCGTAAACGTCGCGCGGGCGGGTGACGAGCTCCTCGTGGTCGGTGGCCGTGTCGTAAAAGACGCCCTTCTCAGCGTCCCAGAAGAGCTCGAGGACGGCGTCGGCTAAAGCCTCGGCCTCATCTAGCCAGCGCGTCTCGAAGGTCGCCTCATACAGCTCCACGAGCCCGTCGGCGACAGAGGCGTAGTCCTCGAGGTAGCCGTTGAACCTAGCCCGGCCGTCCTTGTACGAGCGGCGGAGACGGCCATCAACCTTTAGCTTCTCCAGCAGGAAGGAGGCGTTCTTCTCCGCGATCTCCCGGTAGTCCTCGCGGCCCGTGACGCGGACCGCGAGGGCGAAAGCTCGGAGCATGAGGCCGTTCCAGGCAGCGAGCACCTTCTCGTCGCGCCCCGGACGCACCCGCTTCTCGCGCTCGGCGAAGAGTTTCTCGCGGATCCGGACTATCCTCTGCCACAGCTCCTCAGACGGCATGTCGAACTCGGCGGCGACTGCCTCCAGAGGACGAGGGACGTTGAGGATGTTCTTGCCCTCGAAGTTGCCGCGCTCGGTGACGTCCCAGAAACGCATCGCGAGCTTCGCCTCGTCGGGCTCTAAAGCGCCCTCGATCTCAGCCGGCGTCCAGACGTAGAACTTGCCCTCCTCGCCCTCGGAATCAGCGTCCTCGGCGGAGTAGAAGCCACCCTCGGGACCGGTCATGTCGCGGGCGACGTAGTCGAGCGTCTCCTCGGCGATGCGCAGGTAGAAGGCATCGCCCGTGGCCTGGTAGGCCTCCAGGTAGAGTCTGGCCAAAAGCGCGTTGTCGTAGAGCATCTTCTCGAAGTGCGGGACGAGCCAGTACTCATCGACCGAGTAGCGAGCGAAACCACCGCCGAGCTGGTCGTAGATGCCTCCATTGGCCATCTGGCGCAGCGACAGCTCGAGACCGGAGAGTGCGGCCCGGTCGCCGGTCCTCTTGTGGTGCCGCAGGAGGAATTCGAGGTTCATCGCTTGGGGGAACTTCGGGGCACCGTCGAAGCCGCCGAAGCGGTTATCGATCTGGCCTACCAGCGCGCTCGCAGCCCTGTCGAGTAACTCCTCGGAGATCTCACTCTTCGGGATGGAGGTGCTCATCGCAGCCTGTAGATATTCGCGGACGCTCTCGGCGCTCTGCATAACCTCGTCGCGCCGGTTCTCGTAAGCATCGGCGAGGCTAAGAAGGATCTGCTTGAAAGAGGGCATGCCGCGGCTCGGCACCGGCGGAAAGTAGGTGCCTCCGTAGAACGGTGCGCCGTCGGGTGTCATAAAGACGGTCATCGGCCAGCCGCCGTGACGCGTCAGCGCTTGGACAGCGGACATGTAGATCGAATCAATATCCGGCCGCTCCTCGCGGTCGACCTTGATGTTGATAAAGTGCCTGTTCATGATCTCCGCCGTCGCCTCGTCCTCGAACGACTCGCGCTCCATGACGTGGCACCAGTGGCAGGCCGAGTAACCGACGGAGAGCAAGATGGGCTTGTCCTCGGTCCGGGCCTTCTCCAAAGCCTCCTCCCCCCACGCGTACCAGTCCACCGGGTTGTCCTTGTGCTGCAACAGATACGGGCTGGTCTCTTGCGCCAACCGGTTAGCCATTGTTCTTCTCCCTCTCACTTAAGCAAACGTCTGTGTCTGGCAGATACCCCAGACCGTACCACAAGGAACTCTTGTAACCTGGATGTCTGATGTAGATGGATGAGGTACCCGGGTGTGATTTTCGCCAAGCCCGTTTGTCGGGTCCAGGAGGCGGGTACCGAGCGCGACAAGCTTTGGAACCGGAGGAAAGGAGCGATTATGGATCCGGGCGAGCAGACCACAGGTACTCGCGACGAGCACTACAACCTGATCAGCGTTCTCTACCACGCTCTGCAGGGAGCCGACATTTGCAACACGTACGCCCTGGACGCCGAGGCGATCGGGGACGAGCGGCTCGCCGCCTTCTTTCGCGAGACAGGGGTGATGCAGGCGCAGCTGGCGGATCGTGCGAAGGGTTTGCTGGGCATTACCGAGAGCGGGGTGACACCGGAACCTCCACCGGGTGACATTGCCACGGGTATCTCGCCTGGAGATGTTGCCGGGGGTATCCCGCCGGGTGACGCCGAGGGAGACATTCCACCGGGAGCGACCGGCGCGCAGGCCAACGATATGCTACCCGATCTGCCCCCGCCCGACGAGACCGCAGGCGGCAGTCCGCGCGTCGGTTAGAGCCCTTCTCGCCGATGTTTAGTCTCCCACGATCGTGGGTACGCGCATTGTGAAATGGAAGCTTCTCAGGGAGGTAGTGGCTATGTGCTACACCTATAGAGACTACCGCAAGGAGGAGGAAGCCCGCAAACAGCGGCAGCAGGAGCTACGCAGACAGCGGAGAGAAGAGGTCCGGCAAGCCCAGAAGAGGTTTGCTGATAGAGAGAGGGTGCTCGTAAAGAACTAGAGAACGCAACAAACAAATAGAAGTCAGGGCCCCGGGGTACCATCCCGGGGCCTTGTTGTGAAACTCGAAGAATACCGCGACCCCGGTAAATAGGAAGCTTGCGACTGCCGAGCCAGCTGCTAATCGACGAGGACAGCTCCAGGCTATGGAGCCCCCTGGACACAAAGCGCGCAACCTTTGTTATCCTTCTGGCTAGGAAAGCAGTAGAGAGGAGCGATCCATGGATGTACAACAGCTCGAACGCACCGCTAAAGAGCTCGTCTCCGACGAGAAAGGCATTCTCGCCGCCGACGAGAGCTTCGGGACCATAGGCAAGCGCTTTGAGGCGGTAGGCATCGAGTCGAATGAGGAGAGCCGCCGGGCCTACCGGGAGATGCTCTTCACCACCCCCGACATCGGCGAGTATCTCTCCGGTGTGATCCTCTTCGACGAGACCATTCGCCAGAAGACCTCCGATGGCACGCTCCTCCCGGAGGTTCTGAAGCAGCAGGGCATCATCCCTGGCATCAAGGTGGACAAGAGCACTGTGAACATGCCCCTGTCCTCGGATGAGAAATACACCCAGGGTCTCGACGGCCTGGGCGAGCGGCTGGAGGAGTACAAGGAGTTCGGCGCCCGTTTCACCAAGTGGCGGGCGGTCATCACCATCGGCGAAGGAATCCCGACATATGCATGCATCGAGGCCAACGCCCGCGCGCTGGCCCTGTATGCCGCGTTCTGCCAGGAGGCCGACCTCGTGCCCATCGTCGAGCCCGAGGTGCTCATAGATGGCGACCATACTATAGAAGAGTGCGACAGGGTAACGGAGTGGACGCTCAGAACCACCTTCAGCGCCCTCCGCGAGCACAACGTCCACCTCAAGGGGATGCTCCTCAAGCCGAACATGGTCATTTCCGGCAAGGACGCCCCGCGACAGGCCAGTGTCGAGGAGGTCGCCCGCTACACGGTCGAGTGCTTGCTCAAGTGCGTACCGGCGGCGGTGCCCGGCATCGTCTTCCTCTCAGGCGGACAGAGCGACCTGCAGGCCTCCGCGCACCTGAACGCGATGAACGCCATGTACGACGACCTGCCCTGGGAGCTCTCCTTCTCCTACGCTCGCGCTCTGCAGGGTGAGCCGATGGAGGTCTGGGGCGGCGACGCCTCGAACGTCGAGGAGGCGCAGAGGATCTTCCGCCACCGCGCCAGGATGAACAGCGCCGCTCGCTCCGGGAGCTACTCCGAGGAGCTGGAGAAAGAACAGGCCGCTTAGAAAAGCCTTAAGCTAAAAGCTGTCAGCCTTTAGCTTAAGGTGCAGTTGGCGAATGCCGGCGGCGCGGGACGAGGTGTGGTCGATCTTCAGTCCGGCTCACCGTGTCTCTCATCCGCCGGCTTTCGATTCCATGAGATCTTGCTGACAGCTGATAGCGACTGATAGCTGATTGCTAACAGCTACTTCACCCGGTTGGCCCGCACTACCAAGCGCTTCCCGAAATCAGGGGGAATACACGTCTGGAGCGTTACCATATCCCGGCTTCGCACCTGGCCCATCGCCCAGGAGTCTTCCGGTCCGACCGCAAATTTCTCGCTTACCTGGTACTTGTACATCTGGCCCAGACCGTCCTTGAGTACCAACTCGTCGCCGTTCTCGAGCTTGTGCAGGTTGTAGAAGGCCAGACGGCTCGGGGTCCCCGCGTAGCCAAGATAGTGACCCGCGATGTACACGTTCCTCTGGGTGCCGCCGTCCCACGGGAGAGAGGTCTCCGGCACGCGTATGAGGCCATTATCGAGATCCTCCGGCCGGCCAGAGCTCGCCACAGGCACGTCGTAGATACCCAGGGTCCTCGCCGACAGGGTCATCTCCGCGCCGGGGTTCGGGGCGAAATGACGGGGCTTGTCGGTAGAAGCAACCTCCTCCGTGGAAGGAGGCGCCCAGTTGGCGGCCAGCACGGGCGCGAGATCCGACGCGGCAGCGGACTTCGAGCCGGTCTTGAGCTTCTCCTGACGCGGCCCCGTGCCAGAGCGATCCTCTATCTGTACCTTCTCACCAGGGTACTGTAGCGTCACGGTGCGACTAAGCTTCTGATTAGACTTCTTCTGCGTCTGGCTGCTGTTGGACTTCTTCTGCACCTTGTTGCTGTTGGCCTTCTTCTGCGCCCCGTTGCTGTTGGACTTCCTCTGCGTCTCCCTGCTGTTGGATTTCTTCTGCACCGTACTAGGGGACTCCGGCTTCTCGCCGCGGTCCGAATTCTTCTCCTTCTCCGCCGCCATCTCATCAGCCCGAGACTTCACAGCAAGGGCGCCGGTGGGCGGGAGCGACTCATTAGGAACAGTGTCTGCTATGACGCACTCGCCGGTTCCGTTTTGCCCCGCGTCTGGCGATGTCGTGCCGCCCCCTTCGTTCTGCAACGTCTGTTGATCACCGGTGATTTCGCTCCCGTTCTGCGATGTCCGCTGGTCGCTAGTGATCTGCTGCGTCTGTTGATCGCTAGTGACTTTATTCCCGTTCTGCAACGTCTGCTGATACATGTGGCCCGTGTTCTGCGTCTGCTGAAACCGCTGGACAACACCATTGCTGTTGCTGCTGTTCTGGCTCTGCACCTGCTGCGTCTGCTGGTCGCCAGTGATTTCGTTCCCGTTTTGCGACGTCTGCTTGTCGCCGGTGCTTGCGCCGTTAGAATCGACACACTGAGCGTCTCCGGCGCTGGCCACGGCATTTCCGTTCTGAGCCCCCGCCCTCGTCTGGGCTCCCGATGATGTCATTGACAGGAGCGTCAGATAGAAAAACATCGCCGAGACCCCGAGGAGGAGCACACTAAGCCTTCTCCTGCCTAAGGCCATCGCCATCGCTCTCCCCCCTTGAATTTCACACGCGAAGAGGAGGAAGCGCCCGCGGAAGGCCCGGGCTCCATCTTCTCAAGGCTCACGTCACTTACTCTTCATCTGTAAACCTTGCCCAACCGCACGTGTCCGGCTCCATAGTGCCCTGTGGTGCGCCCTACAACTCGCACCCCTGACCTCCCTTTTTTACCGGGCTCTATGCTTGATGACAGCTCATTCTTATCAAACAGGATAGTCCTCTTTAATAGGACAGAGGTAAGAATATGATGAGAAAAATCAAATAAAAGGACGGCAATAACCATCGCCTATCAGGCTACAAACTCAGCCACATCCTTGCCCCGTTCTGCATTGAGAGTGCGAGCTACACAAAGAGTGCCGGGGCGAGTAGGAAACCCCGGCGGAAAAGGTAAGCCGGCCGGGAGTTAATGAGGCTGAAGGATCCCGGCCAGCGCAGCTTCCGTCGGGCAGTAAGAAGCTGCGCGCTAAGTATGGTGCTCTACCTTAAGAGGACGGTAAGAAAACAGTGAGAATTTCTTCGCCCTCCCGACAGCGGCCGCCTCGAACTGTTTCACTTCCCTCCTCGATGGTCCCATTCGTATGCGAGGGTGGACTCGGCTCCCGCGACGAGCAGATAGACGGTCGTCGCCAGGAAAGCCCCCAGCGGCCAGGCGACCAAGTTCTCAACGTAGTAGGCTACGAGTGCGGATACCCCTATCGCGAGCCCTACCGAGAAGAAGTGGAAGCTTCCCCAGATGAGGGGGGCTTCGCCGTGATCCCGGTCGAAGTGTTTAGCCACGCTGCCGAAGGCTAATGTCCCAACAAAGGCGAAACCCAGCACGGCTCCGACCATGAACGTGAGAGCGGCGAGCGTGTTTGGGAGCCCACGAGCGTTAGTGAGCACCGCTCCGGTGGTCCAGGTAGCCAGGGTATAGCCATAGGGGGCCGCACTCGATCCGATCATTGTGCGGAGCCTCTGTCGGTAGTGGTTGAGGATCATGGCTTCTCCTAGCTCTTCCCTTTGCCCTATAGCAACGAAACATCTTAGCTTTGGGTGCCCTGGGAGCACAATCCGAGCGTCATCTGCGGTGAGCGAGGTGGCACCTATATCTTAACCTTCCAGAAGAAGTAAAAGGAATAGCTTAAAAATAGCAGGTCAAAAACTCAGGATCATCCCGATCTGCCTCAAAAACCAGTAGGAGTGGTGCACCCCAAGCCCAAGCAGAGTCTTAGTAACGACTTTCCATACGTTTCTTTGCTACAATGTGAGCGTGAAGCTCGAACAGCTAAAAACTGCTGTCGAACAGTCCGGCCGGTTGCAGCTCGAGTATGTGGAGCGCCACGCCAACGGTAACTTCGATGACATCTACGTCGCCGTCCTCGACGCCCACAGCATTTTGCAGACCCCCTACCTCGTGCCGCTCAAGCAAGATTTCCTCGAAAACAACAGCCCGGAGGAAGTAGCCAAGGCAGTCGAGAGCTACGTTATCGAGACCCAGAGATGGGGCACTGACACCGCCGGGATTTGACGATTCTTCCGGGCCGGTGCTTAGCTTCTTGGCTGCTGCGGGTTACGTTCGCAGTCACTCCTGCTAAACAGCGCAGAACCGGGCCTCCACAACCCCTGGGGACCACATGGACGACGCATACGCTAGAAACGGTTTCTAGGCAGCGAGAAAGAGGTCGCCGGGCAACGAAGGCATCTCGCCCCCTCGGCGCGGGCGCTTTTTGGCCAGATTCTTCAAACTTTAACTAAATGCCTCAAAATACCAGGCGTGTGGAGCAAGGCGGTTCCAAGAAGGACAGAGACAATGATGGGAGGTTGTCCTATGAAGCTGAGCGCTCTATTGGAGAAGAAGAGAATACTTCTCGTAGTATGTACATTCGTCCTCTCTTCCTTTCTCCTGGCAGGTTGCGGTAGCGACGGTGGTGGAACTACCGCTGAGACCACCGGCGGCGAAACCACCAGCGATAAAACTACAGGTGGCGAAACTACTGGCGGTAAAACCACTAGCGGTGAAATCACCAGCGGTGAAACCGCCAGCGGTGGGACTGCTAGTAATGAAACCATCACGGAGGTAGGCCAGGAGGAGAGAGGAACAGAGGAGCAGATGGGGGTGCAAAACGAAGAGCGAGTAGAGGGCATGCCTTCTACTATCACGCTCACCCCGGTCCAGGCACAGACGTCCCCAGACATTAGCATTACCCAAACAGCCAGTCCAACACCCATTATTGTGGGGCAGCCGCTCACCTTCACCATCACGGCGACGAACAATTCCGTTCCCCAACATGTAGGGCTCAAGGGCTTCTTATCGCCGGGCTTGGATCTCGTCTCGGTGACACCCAGCCAGGGAACCTGCGGCATGGGCCATGCTGGCAGCAACGGTGTCGAGTGCGGCTTTGGCGACCTCCCCACCGGGGGCTCGGCCACGGTCGAGATTGTCGCGACCCCGACGGTTCCTGGGACTATGACGAACACTATGATCAGCGGAGGAGAATTCTCTCCTGAGAGCCCTGAGACTGCGACTATCACGGTAAACCCGGCGCCAGAGGCGAGCACTGGCTAGTGAATGTATAGAGCTCTCTGAGCGGCGACAGTATAAAAAGCGTGGGAGTAGTCGTCCCCTGGCGCAAACTCTCATTAGGCTGGAGGCCGAACCACGCAAGGGTTCTCTAGGCGGCTGCTCAGGGTAAGCGTTGCTAGGAATTTGTGGGGTAAGATGTCTAGTAGGTACAGGACAGTGTAGGAGGATGTTGTGTTGGGGGAGCTGATACCTGAAGAGTGGGTAGGAAAGTACGTCCTGCTGGAACTTGGAACTTACGAACCCCTTCGGCTCACTGCGAGGCTAGATAAGGTTACCGATGGGGGTCTTATCGCTCTCGTTAAGGTTGCGGTTTCTAGTCCGGAGTCTAAAGGGCGGTGGGGTACCCCCTCATACATATCGAGGTTCGGCGCCAGATGTTATCCCTGGCACTCTATACACTCAGTCCGGTTGCTGGAACCCGAAGAAAAACGTTCGTTAGAAGAAGAAGGCTGGCCGCCAGAAGAGGACAAGGTAGCGCGGTAGTCCGGCACTACCGCCATCGCGGGTTTTCATGCCCGTGTTGAGAGGGCTTCGAATTTCCAAGGTTGGAGATGAGAAGCAACCAGCCCCACCTCTACGCAAATGAACAGGAGAGTAAAAAGCAATGACGCTGAAGCTTCTACGCGTGTATGCCGGTGTCATGGGGATAGTACTCACCTTACTCAGCATCGGGGGATTGATGAGTATGTGGACTGTTGAGGTTGGAAGACTACCTCTACTACTGGGTACGGCCGCTATCTACTTTTATGCGAGCTTCGGACGGCTGGGCGCCAAGGAGACTTGCATCGTGATCGGCGCCCTGGGCATACTCTACGTGCTGTCCGGCGGATTACCATTCGCCCTCTCCATCTTGGAAGGCGCTCCCCTTACCGGTCACGAGGTAAATATCATCCTAACGAGGGTAGTGCTTGGTGCTTCCAGCATTTTAGTCTGGTTCTTTTTCAGGAACAAGCTTTCATAAAGCCTTGCGGTTTTTCGCCCGATGGAACATCAACTAGAGCCAACCCACCGCCCTTGGCGTGAGCTTGGCCACACCGGGACAACTACCCATAGGAGCATAGGACAAATTACCTACGAACGGAGTACAGCTCAGCGGGCATGCTCTTTTCCAGAAGACACGTACTCTAAGGAGGATGATATGAAGAAGTTGATGTTTTTAGCGGCAGTGATGGCGATAGGGGTAGCCACCGTTCCTGCCCTGACTCGAACCACGGTCATTCAGGCAAGCGAGCAGGAGGTCGAGAGCGAGAAGCGGCATGTTCGCCATGCTCGAGCGTTGCGGTTGTTGGTGGTTTTACAAAGATCTATAGTGGCGAGACTACGAAGGGGATGAGAAGCCATTTGGCCGGTGCCTAAGGAGGTAAAGCTTGAGACACGTGGGGGAAGATCAAGACAGGGACGTAAGAAGGATCCGGGTGATCAAAGACGGCCCCGTGGGTGAGATCCGGTTGAGCGAGCCGGAGGTGCTCAACGCTATGGGCTACCAATGGCCAGATGATATGCTGGCCGCCCGGGAGGTGCGGGATGATCCCGAGATCCGGGTGGTCCTACTGACCGGTGAGGGGCGCAGCTTCTGCTCCGGCCTGAACCTGACCCAGCTCGGGCGGGGTGAGATCTCGGAAAAGTTCTTCCACGACAACGAGTACGCCTTCCGGGCGATGGAGACGATGGAGAAGCCCGTGATCGCCGGCCTGCAGGGTCACTGCATCGGTGGAGGGCTCCAGGTAGCCATTGCCTGCGACGTACGCATCGCGGCCGACGACGCCATCTTCGGTCTGCCGGCCGTGCGGGAGGCGTTCATCCCCGGAATGAGCATGTACAGGCTCCCGCGCGTAATTCCCATGGCTCACGCGCGACACCTGATCCTGAGCGGCCAGAATATCGACGCCCAGGAAGCCTACCGGATAGGGCTGGTCAACAAGGTAGTTCCGCGCGCCGACCTGAGAAGAGAGCTGGAAGCCTGGGCGCAACGCTACCTCGAGGTACCGCGTCCGAGTATCGAGTGGTCTAAGCGGCTCTCCAATAAGGCATACGACCTAACCTTCGAGCAGTTCCTCGAAGAGTTCGACCGGGCGGTGGACGCGGTGATCTCGAGCGAAGAACACCAGGCCGCCCGCAGAGAGTGGATGGAGCTCAAGGGTTATGGCCCGTCAGGCTGAGACGTTCTGGGATCGAGCGGCCGAGACGATGCCACGCCCGGACCTGGAGCAACTGCAAGCGTCGCGAATAAGATTTTGCCTGGAGCGGCTCCATGCCTCGGACATCGAGTACTATCAGAAGCGGTTGGCCGGGATACGGCCGGAGCAGATAAGGTCGATGGACGACTTGAAGCACCTGCCGTTCAGCGTAAAGGACGACCTGCGCGAGCACTACCCGTTTGGCCTGTTCCTGGCCCCTCGAAACAGTATAGTCCGGATCCACGCCTCCAGCGGCTCGACCGGCAAGCCGACCGTGGTCGGTTACACCCGGTCCGACCTCGAACTCTGGGCTGGCGTCCTCGCTCGCGGCCTCGTCGCCGGTGGACTTACCGAAGAAGACACCTTCCAGAATGCCTACGGGCACGGACTGTTCACCGGGGGCCTGGGCTTCCACGACGCGGCGAGTCGGGTTGGAGCCGCGGTCGTCCCTACGTCCGCAGGGAACACCTCCCGACAGGTGATGCTGATGCGCGACTTCGGCGTCACCGCGTTCGGCGCCACGCCCTCGTACGCGCTCCACATTGCCGAGGTCGCCGTGGCGGAAGGGGTAGATCCCCATTCGTTACCCGTCCGCGCAGCGTTTCCGGGCGCCGAGCCCATGACGGAGAAGATGGAGCAGAAGATCGAAGAGCGAATGGGGGTAGCGGTCTACGAGCAGTACGGGCTCTCGGAGATCATCGGTCCGGGCGTCGCTTCGGCCTGCGGAAGGTCGGAGGGGATGCATGTCTGGGAGGATCACTTCATGCCGGAGATCGTGGACCCTAAGACCGGACAACCACTGCCCGACGGGGAGGTTGGTGAGCTGGTCTTTACTGCACCGACGAAGGAGGTTTTCCCCATCCTCAGGTACCGCACCCGAGACCTCACCCGTCTCACTCGGGAGCCGTGTCCCTGCGGGCGAACCAGCGCCCGCATCTCCAAGATCCTCGGCCGCGCGGACGACATGCTCATCATACGCGGTGTAAACGTCTTCCCCTCGCAGATCGAACACGCCCTGCTCGGCATCGACGGCCTCGAGCCCCACTACCAGATAGTCCTCGGCACTCGCCCGGGTCATCAGGACAGCCTGCGCGTGCGGGTAGAGATGGAGAAAAGGGTAGCAGCGAGATCCAGCACCCACGCAGCGCTCGCAGCTCGCGTCCTGGATACACTCCGCGACGCCCTCGGCCTGACCGCTACGGTCGAGCTGGCGCCCCCGCACACCATCCCACGCAGCGAAGGCAAGGCCGTACGCGTCCTGGACCAACGGACGAGCGCCGGATGACAGAAGGGAGCTCAACGCCCATCTCTACGCGAAAGGTAGAACCTTATGAGCACGGTACGTGAAGTAACCTACGATCTTCTCCGCTCTCTGGGGATGAAGAAGATGTTCGGCAACCCCGGCTCCACGGAGTTGCCGTTCCTGAAGGACTTTCCGGAAGACTTCACCTACGTGCTCGGGCTGCACGAGAGCGTCGTGGTGGGCATGGCTGACGGGTACGCCCAGGGGACGGGACGAGCGGCCTTCGTCAACCTCCACACTGCTGCAGGGCTGGGCAACGCTTCGGCAGCGATCATGACAGCCCACCAGAACCGTACGCCTCTGGTCATTACCGCCGGCCAGCAGGACCGGCGGCAGCTCGCCTACGAGCCTTTCCTCTCTGGAGAGCTGGTCGAGATGGCCTTGCCATACGTGAAGTGGAGCCACCAGCCCGCCCGCGCCGAGGACGTGCCCGCCGCAATCGAGCGAGCCTACCACACGGCCATGCAGGCTTCGCGAGGCCCGGTCTTCGTCTCGGTACCCATGGATGACTGGGAGGCTACCGCTCCGCCCCATGAGGTACGCGAGATAGACTACCGGATGTCCCCGAACCCGGAGGGGCTGGACAAGGCAGCCCGGCTTCTGGAGTCGAGCCGGCAACCGGCCATCGTCGCCGGGGCCGGGGTTGACCGGTCCGGTGCCTGGTATGATACAGTTGCCCTCGCCGAGAGGCTTAACGCGGCAGTGTGGGCGGACCCGATGCATCCACGGGCGGGGTTCCCGCAGGACCATCCCCTCTTTCAGGGCGTCCTGACGCCCGCCCAGGCGACCATCGCGAACCAGCTGTCAGAATACGACGTGGTGCTCGTTCTCGGCGCCCCCGTGTTCAGATATTTCCAGTATCTACCTGGCCCACCGGTGAGATCGGGCACGCGGGTGCTCCACGTGACCGACAACCCGGAAGAGGCGTCCCGGGCAGCCACAGGCACGGGCATCATGGGAGATATTGCGCTCGCGGTCAGGCAGCTGGCCGAACGCCTTCCGAAGAAGCCCAACCGTCCCGCGCCGCCACCATCCCCCGAGGTTCCCGCTCCCGAGCCGAAGAACCCGATACCGGCTGACTACGTAATGCATACAATATCGCGGAGCTTGCC
>JAWWQA010000013.1:0-5586 GCA_033854695.1 Rubrobacteraceae bacterium | reverse complement strand
TCGCCGGGTATCCCATCCGGGCCGAGCGATACGAGGCCCAGATCCGGGCGCTCCTCTCGGCCATGACGAAGAGGGGCGTGGGCGTGGAGACAACAGCCGGGGCTCTTGGACACGTCCTGGGAGCGGTGCTGGACGTCGGGTCATTCGTGCTTATAGACGTGATCCTACGCAGAGCCGCTCCCCACGAGCGCATTGAAGCCCTGACATGGGCGGGCCGGACCTTCTCGTTTACTCCGCTCTGGAGTAACCTGAACGTATTTACCGCAACCACGATCACGCTGACCGGCGTCTCCTATCCGGGGCTGCTCGCGGTCTCGCTCCCGTTCGTGCTGCTCGGACTCGCCGCCACGCTCTTCTTCGCCCAGAAGGAGAAAGGCGAGGTCGAAGATGCCTCCGAAACACCGCTCGACCGTGGGGCGGCCGCGGTGCTCCTCTACCCCATGCTGCTAGTCGTAGCGGTCGCGCTCGTGAACGTGCTCGTACCCGAGCTTTCGCTGACGGCTACGATCGCGGTGACGGTTGCGGCGGTCGTCATCCTCATAGCAGGACTGGCTTCCATATTGCTGCGCCAATCCTCGCCTTTGCGCAGGCTTGCCGACGAGACTCGTGACTCGCTTACTTCCTCCCACGCCGAGTTTGCCCTCTTTGGATCAGCAGGGATACTCGTACTTTCGCTTGAAGGGCTCGGGGCGCTTGCACCGATCGGCGACCTGTTCACCGCCCTGCCCCCGGTCCTCGTCGCTCCGGCGCTGGCTGTTACCATAACCCTGGGCTTCATCGCCGGGATACACGTGCTCCCGCTGGTCCTCCTGATAAACACGGCATTCCCGTTGGACAGCGGGCCGGCACCGGCGCTGTGGGCGATGGCTATCCTGCTCGGCGCCCAGCCCGCTCTGCTTCTTACCCCCTTCTCAAACTCCGTGACGATGCTCGCCCGTCTCACGGGACTGCATCCGCTGGCCATTGGGCCCAAACGCAACTGGGGGTTCTGCCTCGTCCTGGCGCTCGCAGCGATGGTTTATCTCGGACTTCTGACCCTTTTGCTGTTGTAGTTAGAATTGAGGAGATGGAAAACCTGCGGCGGCTCCGAAGTTTCCTTGGATTGAAGGTACGATCTAAAGTGTAAACGCTCATTTGGATATAGGCCGTAAGGAGGGCAGAGATGTTTGGAACCCTGATCTTTGGGTTTTTCGCAGTCGTTCTGTGGGTGGCTGGCGGCGTGCTGCTCTACTTCCGGTACAAGACACAGCAGAAGGTGACTCTGATGCGCCGGACCGAGACCTCCAGTGTCGCCGATGTGTCGGCACTCGCTCCGGGAACGTTTGTTGAGATCAAAGGCACGCTCCGCTGCGACTCCCCGCTCACTAGCGAGATGTCCGGGAGGAGCTGCGCCTACTACTCCGCCCGGGTAGTGCGAGAGTACATGGAACACGACCGCGACGATGACGACAGGCCGGGATCTAACCGGCGTTCGGAGACGCTGGCTCACAGCGAGCAGTCCGTGCAGTTCACGGTTGAGGATGGGCCAGGCAGCGTGCTGGTGCAGCCGGATGGAGCCGATGTGGACGCTTATGAAGTGGTGGATCGCTTCGAGCGCAACACGGACGGAGAGGGATCTTCTATCTCCTTCGCGGGCGCGACTCTCCATCTGGGCGAGGGCGAGCATACCATCGGCTACCGTTACACGGAGAGCATCCTGCCGGTGGACGAGCCGGTCTACGTGCTGGGTGTAGTGCGGGAGTACGGTGAGATCGGCGCCCCACAACTCGAAAGCAGAGAGCAGCAGTTCATCATCAGTTACCGCTCTGAAGAGGCGTTGGAGCAAAACCTGGGCAAGAGCGCCTTCTGGTTGGGCCTCGTAGCCCTCGGCCTGTTCGTCTTTGGAGCCGTTTTTGCCGCTGTCAGCGTTGCGGCTGCCCTCGGTTACATCGAATTTCGGTAAACGGAGTCGGCCCTGGCAATGCTCGGGTTCGACGATCAGAAAGAGCAAGCGTTGATGGCGATCCGTGCCCGGCCAAGCTACGCCGCCCGGAAGGAGACGAGCCCGTCTCCCATACGCTCCGCCCGGCCCTCGAGGACCAGGTGCTCGAGGTGAGCGAGCGTCTCGGTGAGGGCGAAGCACCGCTCGTAGAGCGAGAGGCCGTAGCGAAAGACCTTGCGGGAGACCTCGAACGGTGTCTTCATGGTCCCTTCGATCTCCCGCCGCATCAGCTCCAATCGCTCCTCGTGGTGGCGCAATAGCTCGTCTATCCGGCCACCCAAGTCGTGAAAGAGAGGACCATGCCCCGGGAGGACCAGATCCGCCGGTAGGTTTCGCATATCCCGGATGCTTCTCAAGTAGCGAGCAAGCGGGTTTGGCTCCGATTCCGGCCAGCGACCAATGTTCGGCGTGATCTTGAGCAGGACGTGATCCGCGGCGAAGAGTATCTTTCGCTCCTCATCGTGGAGCATGATCTGGTGATCGGCGTGCCCGGGCGCGTGCACCACCCGGACCGTCCCGGCGCCCAAAGCCATCTTCTCCCCCGCCCGCAATGGCACCATCTTCTCGGGCAGAGCCAGCTCCGCCCGCATCCTCGCCGCGGCCCTCTCGGCCAGCGACCGATCCATCCCGTTACGGACCAGGTGCTCGATGAACGGCGCGGGGTCCCCATCTTCCCAGATCTCATGAGAGTTCTCGATCTCGCTCTCCAACATATATACCGGTGCCCCTCCGAGCTCTTGCAACCAGTGCGCCGCTCCCAGATGATCCGGGTGAAAGTGGGTAACGACGATGCGGGAAACGTCCCTACGGAGGTCAATCCCGATCTGCCGGGCTCCAGCCTCCCAGGCCGCGCGCCCCTCTGGGTAGTCGAAGCCGGTATCGATGATAGTCCACCCGTCCTCACCCTCGACGAGGTAAGCAGAGACGAACACGAGGGGGATGGGGACCGGCACCTTGAGCTGATAGACCCCTTCTGCAACCTCCTCCGCCTCCCCCACCGGCTGTGTGCCCAGACGCGAGGGCTGCACGCCTTCTGTCAACAGAAAGACCATTTTTGAGGAGCAGCATTCATGCTACGCGGACAGCCCGGAAAAGAACTCGGCGATCTCTCGATTGGCGAGGTCCGGCCGTTCATAGTGGACGAAGTGCCCGGCCTCCTCGGCGGGTGTAAACCGGTAATCCGCGAAGTAGTCCCCGAGCCGGTCGGCCCACTCTACCTTGAGCACGGCGTCGCTCACACCCCACAAGAAGCGTGCCGGCGCCTCGATTTTCGGAAGTTCAGGCGGGCCAGTGCGGATCAACTCTATACGAGATTTGTTCGTGCTTATGTACCAGTTGAACCCGCCCTGCAGGTTGCCCGGTCTCATGAAGTTGTCCACCCAGGCGTCGAGATCCTCATCGAAGAGGCCAGGCTCGTGCGACCAGTGGTTTAGGAAGTGGCTAACATAGAGTTCGCAGGTCCTGCGGTTCTCTCCCACCAGAGACGCGGCCCAGGGTTGCTGGTTGAAGGATTGGTACCAGATCTCGTTGATATGATCTGGCTCCGCCCAACGCTCGCCGATCCCTGGATAAGGACAATTAAAGAAGAATAGCCCCGTGAGACGATCGGGGTGCCTCCGCGCAAAACCCTGTGCCACGTAAGCACCCACATCGTGGCTCACGATCCCGAACTCCTCAAATCCCAAAGCGTCGGCGAGCCCGTCGAGGTCCTCCACCAAGTCGGCAAGGAGATCGCTCGGGGGATCCGGCAAGCCAGGCTTATCGGTGTCACCGAACCCGCGCAGGTCGGGCGCTACGACGTCGAAGCCCTCGGCGAGCGGCAGGATGTTCTTGCGCCACGAGAACCAGAACTCGGGCCAGCCATGCAACAGCACCAGAGGCAGGCCTCCACCATGACGGACGTAGTGGATCCGGACTCCGTTGGCATCGAGATACTGATGGTTCCAGCCTGGTCCGTTCACGGCCGCCCGTTCTGCCATGAAGTCGGTACCCGTCCCTCAGTTCTGAAGGTTCTCGAAGATACCTGCCGCCCCCATGCCGCCGCCGATGCACATAGTCACCATGCCGTACCTGGAACCACGCCGCTTCATCTCGCTCATGAGCTGGACGGTGAGCTTCGTACCCGTGGCACCCATCGGATGGCCGAGCGCTATCGCGCCACCGTTCACGTTCGTCTTCTCGAGGTCAAGGCCGACTTCGCGGATCACGGCAAGCGCCTGGGCAGCGAAGGCTTCGTTGAATTCGATCAGGTCTACGTCGTCGAGCGAAAGTCCGGTGAGCTTGAGGACCTTGGGAATCGCTACGATCGGTCCTATGCCCATGACCTCGGGGCGCACCCCGCCGACGGCAAACCCGACGAAGCGAGCCAGCGGCGTAAGACCGAGCTCCTCGGCCCTCTCCCGCTCCATGACCACGACGGCTGCGGCCCCGTCCGAGCGCTGAGAGGAGTTCCCTGCCGTCACGGTGCCGTCCTGCTTGAAGACCGTCGGGAGCTTGGCGAGCTTCTCGAGCGAGGTGTCGCGCGGTCCCTCGTCCCGCTTGAAGGTTGTCTCCATATGCCGGGGCTCGCCGTCGTCGTCCACCCAGTTTAGAGAGACGTCCATCGGTACGATCTCCTCGTCGAAGAGCCCGGACTCTACAGCCTCCTTAGCACGAGTGTGGCTCCTCAAGGCGAACTCGTCCTGGTCCTCGCGCGAGACTTCGAACTCCTTTGCGACCTGCTCCCCCGTGAGACCCATTCCCATATAGACGGCCGGGTTGGTCGCCACGAGAGTGGGGTTCGGCGAGAAGTTCGGCATCTCTAGCGTCGTGGACATATGCTCGACGCCACCCGAGACGATCGTGGTCGCATAACCGGCCATTATCCTCTCGGCTGCCGCTGCGATGGTCTGCAATCCGGAGGAGCAGAACCGGTTCACGGTCTGGCCCGGCACCGCCTCCGGCAGCCCGGCCCGCAGAAGCGACTGCCTGGAGATATTGTAGCCCTGGGTACCCTCGGGCATCGCGCACCCGATGATGACGTCCTCGACCTCCGAAGGATCTAGACCCTCGGCCTGATCCAGGGCCTCCTTTATGCAGGCGGCGGTCATGTCTGCCGGGTGGGTCGCCCGGAGCGTACCCTTGGGAGCACGTCCGACGGCGGTCCTCGCACCCGAGACGATCACGGCTTCTTTCATTGTTCCTCCCTTCGGTCGGAAGCTATCAGCCGTCAGCTTTCAGCTGTCAGCTATTAGTCTTTGGTAGCCTCTACCCTGCACTTGACGTTCGTACCGTGCGGGAGCAGCTCTGAAAGGTTTGTCCTTAGCGCGCCGCTCGCGCTCAGCGGTGTCTGCTCGCGCCCTTTTGCTGATTGCTGATTGCTGACGGCTGATGGCTAATCAATTCCTCAACGGCTTACCGGTCTTGAGCATGGCGTCGATGCGCTCCATGGTTTTCTCGTTCTCGAGTAGCTCGAGGAACGCTTCCTTCTCGAGCCTGAGTATATGCTCTTCGGGCACCCACTGGGGCGCCGAGAGGTCCCCGCCGGTGAGGACACGGGCCAGTTTGCTGGCGATGAGGCCGTCGTACTCGCTCGCGTAGCGGCCCCACACCATGGGTTTGATGAC
>JAWWQA010000012.1:0-5278 GCA_033854695.1 Rubrobacteraceae bacterium | reverse complement strand
GAGCTGTCAGACGAGGAGTAGTCCGGCTGCGCACTAAAAAAGGCGTTCGAGGTTAGTGTTGCCTCCGCGCCCCAATTTTCGGTTTTGTCTTGCGGACTCAAGATTCCCAGACCCCCGTCGAGGAGCCACTCGGTTTGCTCAGCGCCGAAGTCGCTCGCCGTTCTACGGCGGAAGCTCTGAGCGTAGAGAGGTTTCTCGGTCACGTAACCGTCGAGGACGAACGCCACACTCTCACCGGAGGGACTGACGCGCGGAGAGCCTTTGTCCCCGGGCCCGAAGCTCAAGGGGCGTACCCCGGGGCCGAGATCCGTGGACGGTGCCGCCGACGCGGGCGGTATGGTGTCCCCTTCCTGCGCATGGCCCGGTAGAATCCCGCACCCGGCGAGCGCCAGCAATGCGAGCGCCGCGAAAGCCATCATCGGCGTGTACCTCATTATGCCGGGTGTCGAGGCCCGGCTAGAGTGCATAGTTGGGGGAGTGGAGGAGGGGGGTTTTCGGGAGCTGGACGACGAACGTCGAGCCCACCCCTACCTCGCTCCTCACGGAGAGGTGGCCGCCATGCAGCTCGACGATCTGTTTGCTGATGGCGAGACCGAGACCGCTGCCTCCGGTGGCTCGCGAGCGGTCCTTGTTCACCCGGTAGAATCGATCAAAGAGGTTCGGGAGGTCTTCGTCGGGGATACCGACTCCCGTATCCGAGACGCGTACTGTTATGGAGTCGACGTTAGCTAGCACGCCAACCTCCACGCGCGCGCCGGGGTCGGAGTACTTGATCGCGTTGTCCATGAGGTTGAGCAGGACCTGGTAGATCTTCTGAGCGTCGCAGACGCACTGGTACCGGTCGCCGGTGATGTCGTGGGCGCTGTCTCCCAGGTAATGGATCTCGATGCCGAATCTCTTCGCTTTGGCTTCTATACTATCCAGGGCGTTCCTTACGACCTCGTCCAAGTCGGTCGGCGCCACCTCCAAGGCGTACTGTCGGGAGTCCATCAGGGTGAGAGTAAGAAGCTCTTCGACCATTGCCCTGATGCGTTTGAGTTCCTGGTCGGCCAGCTCCAGGGCCCGATGCTCCAGGGGATCCAACCTGTCCCGGGCGCGCTCGATGAGATCCATGGCGCTCTGGATGGTGGTCAAGGGCGTGCGCAGCTCGTGGGAGACGTCCGAGACGAAGGCGGTCTTAGCTCTCTCCAACGACCGGTACTCCGTTATGTCACGCACCGCCAGGATGGCGCCCGCGGCGGAGCCATCCGCACGCTGGTCGTCTTCTTCAGAGGTATTCATGCGGGCAGCGTAGGCCCAGTAGGTCTTTTCGCCGACTTCGATCTCCCGGACTGCAGCGCCGGTCGAGGAGGCCTCGCGCAGGCAGGTGAGGACTTCCGGCGGCACCTCGAGCTCCGAGAGCCGGCGTCCGGAGGAGGCGGGTTCTATGCCGAGCATCCTGGCCGCCGCGGGGTTGGCCATCGTCACGCGTTCTTCGGCGTCGGTGGCGACTACTGCTTCGGGGGAGGCCTCCAGTACCGCCTCCAGGCGAGATTTCTGGCGTTGTATCTCCCCTACGTAGTGCTTGAGTTCCTTGGCCATATAGTTAAAGGCCAGGGCCACCTCGCCAAGCTCGTCGTTGCTCGTCACCGGCACGAAGCTATAGTCGCCGGAAGCGACCCGGATCGCGGCGTCGCGGGTCTCCATGAGAGGGCGTGAGATCTGGCGTGAGAGGATCAAACTCCCCAGCCCAGCCAGGAGCACGCTGGTCCCAATGGCCCCAAGGATCCCGTATCTCAGGAAGGCGAGCGTCTTCTCCACGCCTTCATCCGGCGAGTCGTACACGAGGATCCCATGCTCGGTCCCGTCCGTCCCCAGCAACGGCCAGACAGCCGCATGGCGTGGAGAGTCGCCAAACGTGGCGCCGTTGAGCGAGACGATACGGCCCTCGCCTTGGGAAGGTTGTTCGGCTTCCTGCAAGGTATCCTCGTTGAGGCCAAGCTGCACGTAGGCTTCCTCTGGCGAGATGGCCTGTCCCCTACCGTCCCTGGCTGCCAGGGGTTCACCCTCCGGCCCCACGTAGAGCACCCCGAGCCCTGTTGGGTCGGCCACCGATCGCACCAGCTCCTCGGCGTAGGTCTCGGGAGCGGGGAATGTGCCATCCTCGGGGTCGCGCAGGCCCTCTAAGAACACTGCTGCGCCCGCGTTCGCCGTCTGGGAACGCCGGGCGAGCGAGTCGCGCTCCTCCACGAGAAGCCTGTCTTCGGCGAAATAGTAGAGGACGAGCCCGATCACGAGGCTGGTCGTCGCTGAGATGCCTACGAGTGCTGCGAAGACGCGCGCCCTGAAGGAGAGCGATGGCAGAGGATACTTGCGGCGCCCCTCCCGCGGGTTGGCAGCGCGACCTTTGGCGCGGTTGCCGGTGCTAAAAAAACTTGCGCCAAGGCCGCGCACGTGGCTTTCTCCTAGGCGCTCCGGGTTGCTCTCGCGGTTGGGCGGATAGCCCGATAACCAACGCTCGGGACTGTCTGGATAATTTGGGGAGCCTTCGGGTCGCGTTCGACCTTGGCACGCAGCCTGGAGATGTGGACGTCTATGTAGCGGCTGGCCAGGTAGTGCGTCCCCGTAGAGACGGCCTCAGAGATCTGGGTGCGCGTGAAGGCCCGGCCAGGGCGTTTCATGAGGAGCGCGAGTATCTTGAACTCCGTAGGCGTTAGCTCCAAGGGCTCACCCTCCTTGATGACGGTGTAGCCGTTTGGGTCGAGCTCGAGCGAACCGAGCCGCAACACCCCGTCCCGGTCCCTTCCCTCCTGCCGCCCAAACCTCCTCAGGATGGCCCGGATACGCGCCAGAAGCTCCTTGGTGTCAAAGGGTTTGGTGATGTAGTCGTCGGCTCCGAGCTCCAGACCCACTACCTTGTCGACCGACTGGCTCTTCGCCGTGAGCATCACCACCGGGACGTCACTCTTTTCGCGGATCTTCTTCAAAACCTCGAAACCGCTGATCCTGGGCAGCATTACGTCCAGGACTACCAGATCCAAGTCCTCACGCCCAACCTCCCGTAAGGCCTCCGCCCCGTCGGTCGCCGTGACTACCCGATACCCCTCCGACGACAGCACGATGGACATGACCTCTAAGAGCGCCGCGTCGTCGTCAACTATTAAGACCGTTTCTTCCAAAGACCTAGTAACCTCCCTTGAAACGACGCCAGACTCATCCAGCATAAACCCCCGCACTTGTACATTATACTCTCCCTGCATACACATACGAACTTGACTGTCTTACACTAAGATTTTATAATGCCTTCGATTTAGATAAACAGACCTCAACAGGAGGAATGGGATGAGCAAGAGCATCGGCATAGACCTTGGCACGACGAACAGTTGTGTTGCGGTTCTCGAGGGTGGGGATCCGGTAGTCATAACCAGCTCCGAGGGGGAGCGGACGACGCCGTCGGTCGTAGCGTTCGACAAGAGGAGTGGTGAGAGGCTGGTCGGGCAGCTGGCCCGGAGGCAGGCGGTGACCAACCCGGACCGCACGGTCTACTCGATTAAGCGCTTCATGGGCCGCCGGTTCAGGGATGTCGAGAGCGAGGCCAGGCGCGTTGGGTACGAGGTCATCTCCGGTCCCGGCGGCGATGTGCGGGTGCGCGTCGGTGATCGTGACTACTCGCCCCCGGAGATGTCCGCGATGATCCTACAGAAGCTCAAGAGGGACGCCGAAGAGTACCTCGGCGAGGAAGTCACCGAAGCTGTCATCACGGTGCCTGCGTACTTCGAGGATGCCCAGCGCCAGGCGACCAAGGACGCGGGCAAGATCGCCGGCCTCAACGTCAAGCGGATCATCAATGAACCGACGGCGGCTGCTCTGGCCTACGGGCTCGACAAGGAGCAGGAGCAGACCATCCTCGTCTTCGACCTCGGCGGTGGTACCTTCGACGTCTCGATCCTCGAGCTCGGCGAGGGCGTCTTCGAGGTCAAGGCGACGAGTGGTAACAACCACCTCGGCGGCGACGACTTCGATGCCAAGATCGTCGAGTGGCTCGTCTCGGAGTTCAAAAAGGCTGAGGGGATAGATCTCTCGAAGGATAAGATGGCGACCCAGCGGCTCGTCGAGGCAGCTGAGAAGGCCAAGAAGGAGCTCTCGTCCACGACGAGCACGGCGATCAACCTGCCCTTCATCACCGCTGATGCGAACGGCCCCAAGCACCTCGACCTCACGCTCACGCGGGCGCAGTTCAACCAGCTCACCACGGACCTCGTCGAGGCGACGGCGGGTCCGGTTCGGCAGGCCATGAAAGACGCAGGTCTCAGCCAGGGCGGTATAGACCAGATCATCCTCGTCGGCGGTTCCACCCGTATCCCGGCTATCCAGGAGAAGGTCAAGGAGATCACCGGCAAGGAGCCTAACAAGGGCATCAACCCGGATGAGGTCGTCGCTATAGGCGCCGCCATCCAGGCCGGCGTCCTTGCGGGCGAGGTCAAGGACGTCCTCCTCCTCGACGTCACGCCGCTCTCCCTCGGTATCGAGACCAAGGGCGGGGTTATGACCAAGCTCATCGACCGGAACACGACTATACCTACACGTAAGAGTGAGGTCTTTACTACCGCTGACGACAATCAATCTTCAGTCGAGATCAAAGTCTACCAGGGCGAGCGGGAGATGGCGGCGTACAACAAGCTTATCGGCAACTTCCAGCTCGTTGGGCTGCCGCCTGCGCCGAGGGGTGTACCTCAGATCGAGGTTGCGTTTGATATCGACGCCAATGGCATCGTCAACGTTGGGGCGAAGGACCTTGGGACGGGCAAGGAGCAGCGGATCACGATCACTGCTTCGAGCGGGCTTTCGGACTCGGATATCGAGCAGATGGTCCAGGACGCAGAGTCGCACGCTGAGGATGATAGGCGCCGCCGCGAGGAGGCCGACGTCCGCAACAACGCTGACAATCTGGTCTACTCCATCGAGCGATCCTTGAAGGACGTGGACGGAAAGGTGGACGCCGACAAGCAGGCCGCGATCCAGGAGGCCCTCAAGAACACCAAGGAGGCTCTCGCCGGTGACGACATCGAGGAGATAAAGCGCCAGCAGGAGGCTCTCCTCTCAGCGTCCCACGTCCTCTCGGAGGCGCTCTACCAGCAGGCCCAGCAGCAGCAAGAGGGTGCTGCCGGAAGCTCGGCCGGTCCGGGTGGCAACCCCGATGATGTAGTCGAGGACGCCGAGATCATCGATGAGGAGAACGAAGACAAGAAGAAGTAGCATCCCCGAGAGAGCGGCCGGCGGAGGAAATTGGGTCCCGTCG
>JAWWQA010000011.1:0-7792 GCA_033854695.1 Rubrobacteraceae bacterium | reverse complement strand
GCGGGGCTCGCTGGGAAGACCTCCGCTTAACCCGAGCATCTTGCGGTACAGCTCGCGCAGAAACTGAAGTGCGAGCGGGCAGCCCTTAAGAGGGCTGCCCACGGCAAGCAAGACCTGTTATTGACTACGCTTCAGCGGTTGTGGGGTCTATTACCGAGCGGACCTCTGAGACTTTGTTCGCCGGGAAGCCACCCTGCTCGGCGTGTTCGAGGATCATCTCCTCGTTCGGGGCTATGTAGGTGCAGTAGATCATGTCGTCGGTTACGTAGCTCTGGATCCACTGTATCTGCGGACCCATGTTGTTGAGTACATTGCAGGAGGTCTGGGAGATACCTTGCAGCTCCTCCGGGGACAGGTCCCCGGCTCCCGGGAGCTCTCGCTCGATGACGTACTTCGGCATTCTGTCCTTCCTTTCCCTGCAGCCTCCATGTCTTGTCTTCCCCACCGGCAGTGTAGCAGACTAGAGAGCGTAGACGATCAGCCCTAGCGCTCCGAGTGTGTACCACGCGCCGAAGGCCATGCCGAGCACGCCCAATACCGGCGCCACCCGCTGGAAGTTTCTGCCGATCGGACCTCCCGCTATGGCGAGGCCGAACGCGGTCGAAAGGAGCGCCATCGAGACGGCGGTTCCGGCAGCGAAGAGCAGGAGCGCCGCCGCGGCCTCGGTCCTATCCGAGATCGTGGAGAGCAGAAGTAGCGTAAGTCCGCCCGAGCCGCCTATGCCATGCACGAGACCTATCCCATAGGCGCTTAGGGGCGTCCGGAGGGGGACGGCGTGGGCGTGCTGGTGAGACCGGTCTTCCCTGTGCGAGTGGACGTGGCGATGGGCAGACCCTCCGTCGTGGTCGTGGTCGTGGACGTGGTAGAGACCGCGCCGCCACCGGAGGAGCAGCCGTACGGCGAGCAGCACGATGATAACCCCGATGAGCGTCTCGGCGGCCTGCTGTACAGGCTCAGGGAGGTAACTACCGAAGAGCACCAGCGGCAGGCCCAGGATCACCAGCGTCGTGCCGTGGCCGAGGCCCCACAGGAAACCCATGAGACCGGCTTTGCGTACTTGATTGCGCTCTTCTTCGGAGGCGATGAGGGTCGTGACCGCCGCCAGGTGGTCGGGGTCGCTCGCGTGGCGCAACCCGAGGAGTAGGCTTATGAGCAGGATCACCCCCACCCCTGAAGGACCGTGCATGAACCCTTCCAACCAACCATCTATCGCCGACACCTAAGCTCCTCCTCTCCCCTATCGCTTTCCTGTCGCCCCGTTGCCCTACGTCTACTTCTCTTCCTCCTCGAGTACCGTCCACACCATCTCCCGGTCGTGCTCCCAGGCGAAGTCCACAGAGTCGAGCTCCTCGGCGGAGACCCACCTTACCTCCGCCACGTCGTCCGTGGGGCTTGGCTCTTCCCTTCCGATACTCGCCCTGAAACCTATAGCCAGCACGTACCCACCCTCCGGCCCGTAGCGGTGGATGGCGAGGAGGATCGGGGTCTCATCGACCGCCGCCTCGATCCCGAGCTCCTCCCTCACCTCGCGCGCGAGCCCGTCCACGGGATGCTCCCCAACCTCCAGAAAGCCACCCGGCAGGTCTATCCGGCCCTTCTCGGGCTCGCGGGCCCGGACGGTGACGAGGGCCTTGCCGGCTCTCATGATTACGGCCCCGACCGCGGGCGCCGAGCTGCGATACCAGGAGCGACCGCACAGAGGACATGTTGTGCCGCCACTCGGTCGCGGGTCTTCGAGGCGCGTGCCGTCGGCCGGACAGAACCTGTATGGCTCGGTGGGGGAGAAGGGTACTCTTTGCGCCGCATCGGTCAAGCGCGAACCTTGACTAGCTCTTCGGCTAAACCGGCAAGCCGATCACTGAGGCGCACAATCGCGGATGGATTCGTAGAGAGGCAGATTTCAGAGACGTCCTTGTCGCCCTTTTTGAGCCTCTTCTCGCCTTCCTTCATCTACTTATCATAACAGAGCTCCGGCAGGCCGCGCGTGGAGGAGGCAGGCCCGGCTGCGCAAGCGCCCGAACAAACTGCATGCCGACAAGGGCTACGATTTCGGGCGCTGCCGCAAAGCGCTGAGGAAGAGGTGCACAAAGGCGCGCATCGCCTGGCGCGGTGTCAAGTCAATTGAGAAGCTGGACCACCTCCGGTGGTTGGTCGAGCGGACGCTCGCGTAGCTAAACCACTTCCGGCGACTGAAGGTGCGCTACTGAGAGACGCGCCGACGTCCACCAGGCGTTCCTCGACCTCGGGTGCGCGCTCATTTGCTGGGGCTACGTCCGGCGGTTTTGTTAGGCGCACTTAGCGGTAGTACAGGTATCAGCGGGCGGAGAGTGCGCCACTTTAAACAACCACGCCAGACCCCAATCTGGTAAGCAGCCATCTCCGACCAGTACAGGAACGCGAAGCTCATTAGGGTAGTTTTGGGACGCAGGCGCCGGTGGTCTACCAGGGGCGGGATAGCCAGAAGAAGCAGCACTGGCGGCAGCAACGGCAGCCACAGCAGCGAAGCACCTAGTAAGGGCAGGCTGTAGTAGCGGGCGACGTTCGCACCGAGGTGGTAGAGTCCCGCACCGTGCTGGCGCATTACCGCAGCCGCGATCTTTCGCGTCGGTAGCCGCAAGCCTGTTCTACGCAACCGGCGCAGCTTGACGCCAACCTCGACGCAGAGGGCCAGCGCCGCAAGCACCACCAGGCCGAGACCCATCTGCCACACGACGGGCAACATCGTGAGCGCCGCGAGCACTGCCGTTCCCACGACGGGCACCATCATCACCCGTCGAGCCTCCGGGTGCCGGAGTTGAAGGTCGGCCTCCGAGGATCCGTAGTCGGCCCGGCGGCGCAGGAGTGACACAAGGCGCGTGCGGTGGTGGTGCAAGATCTTCGCTGCTGGCTCGTAGCGTACGCCACAGCCAGCGCGTAATGCCCGCCACACGAGGTCGGCATCCTCGCCGAGCACCATCCTTTCGTTGAACCCGCCCAGCCGTCGCAGCGTCTCCCGGTCCGCCGCGAGGTTGCAAGATGGAAGGTAAGCAACAAGCTCTTCTGGGCCGACCGTGCTGGCGGCAACGCCCATGTCGAGCGGCGAACGCGTGGCCTCAAATGCGGCAACCGGGCCTTCGGACGTAGGAGAAAGCACGTGTCCCCCCGCCATATCTGTCCCTGGTTCGCACAAGCAAGCAACCAGGGATCGCAACCAGCCAGCATCAGCCACACAATCGTTGTCGGTGAAGGCGAGTACTTCGCCTCGCGCTATATAAGATGCCAGGTTTCGTGCAGCAGACTGTCCCTCATTCGTCTCCTGACGGAGCACGCGTACTGGCAGGTCAAACAATACTTTAGAGAGTGGCGACGGCGAAGCGTCATCCACAACGATGACCTCGAGGAGATCGGGCGGGTAATCGAGCGCAAGCAAGGACTCCACACAGGCACGAGTCTCCAAAGGACGGTCCCGGGCGGGTACAACTACCGTTACGGCGGGCCACCGGACCGGCAGAGTCTGTGTCATCCGGGTGACGATGCGACGTTCGGTAAGATTATCGAGGAAGGCTACCACGTCGGTCAGAGGCATATCGGCCTCTTCGGATAGCTCGGTGGCCGAGCACCCTCTTTCGAGACGCTCAAGCAGTTCGGCGGCTCGCGGGTTGAGGCTCGCGGCCCTCAAGGGACGCTCCGAGAGCAGTACCCAGCCCTCCTTCGTCGGCTGCACCTTCAGGTTGGGTTTGATCTCGTACCGCGCAGCTGGTCCGCGCCGCAAGACGAGCACAGAGCCTTCGATCCTCGCTGGCCACAGTCCGGCCTCGCTAAGGTGACGGAGTATGGTATCCGGATCGTGCCAGAGATGCATAGGGCGCGACGAATCAGCTTCAGTCGGCAGGTGGATGAAGAGTGTGCCGCCCGGGCGCAGCGCCGTCGCAAGGGCTATAAGGACGGAGCGGGGGTCTGAGACATGCTCCAGGACATCGACCGCTGAAACGAAGTCGAAAGCAGCTTCGGGCAGCGCCTCTGCTCCTACATCGAGGAAACGAGCCGGCAGACCACGCCGGTCGAAGCGCCAGCGGGCGTAGTCGTTGAGGGCCGGGTTGATCTCGGCGAGCGTCACGTCCAGACCGTTCCGAGCGAAGAGGAGTCCGAGCGAGCCTATGCCGCTCCCGAAGTCCAGGACCGTACGGGCACGATAACCTTTGGCGAGCTCGAGGGCTTCGACCTGGGAGAGCACACTCTCGTCATCTGCGAGCGCGTGCCACCACGTCAGGTCGTAGAGGTAGGCGTCGGTCTGCCTGTAGAAGTCGAAGACTTCTTCCGCTCCCTGGGGCGCGGTAGCGCGCCAAGCCCCGGCGAGCTCACCGGCTCCCACACGGCACCTCTCCAATACCTCCTTCTCGGAGTAGCCCAGGTATTCAGCCAGCTCTTGGATCAAGCTGGCTTGCAGGTCGGAGTGAGGACGGAGCACGAGTACTTCCGCCCAGATCCCACGCCGGCTCGGGGACTCCATCCTAGTCTCCATCCCCGTCACGAGCCAGCGCGGCGAGATCGTCGGCCAGGGCGTCAAGGTAGCGGGCGCCGCGGCTGGCTTCGGCGCGAGTGGGATCTCCTAGAACCCCCACCTTCGTGACCGCCCGTAGTCCACCCTTGTGAAGTTTGTCCAGGACAGCCTCCATATCGCCGGTGAATCCGGGTACAGAATCATCCAAATGTACGAGATCCGGACGCAGGTGCAGCATCTCGGATGTCTCTCCCTCTCCGGCGTGCAGCCCCAGGGCGTTCGCAGAGATTCCATCCCGACGCGCTATCTCTAACGCCGTCTGGGCGATCGTCTCGAGGTGATCGTTCGTCTGTACCTCGAGGTCAGGCAACTCTTGCCGGAGCAGCGTCAGCGCGAGCTCCAACGCCTCTCCGTTGCCACCGTGCGCGGAGAGCAACACGAGCCGCCGGACGCCCCAACGCGTTAGCCGGCGGGCGACGTCCAGAACAACGCGGGCGAGAGTCTCGGCGTCCAGACCCAGGAGGCCGGGGAAGCCCGAGTGCTCATCGGAGCAGCCGAATGGGAGCGCGGGGGCGACGAGCGAGCCCGGTCCGAGCCGCTGGGCGAGACGGTCAGCCAGCGCCGTCGCCCGGATAGTATCTGTGCCGAGCGGCAGGTGCGACCCGTGCTGTTCGGTCGCGCCGAGCGGCAGGATCACCGTTGTGGCTCCGGCCTTTACGGCCTCGGCGACACCGGGCCAGGTCATCTCCGCGAGTCGGTAGGTCAACCTCGTACGGTGTCCGGCGCTTCGCGTAGCCTACTCGAGTCGCGCGACGCCGGGCTCGAGAGCAAATTAGCACTCGCTCTCGAACTCTCCGCAGCCCGGGATCTCTCTTCGCAGCCGCACCTGATCCCCGGAGACATCCGCCAGGCCGAGCTTCTAGTTATCTCGATCAGCGCGGATCACCGCAGCACAGCCTTTGACGGCTGGCCGATCGAGGCCCGCATGGGGGTTTGTACCGGCGCCGGGACACGATGTTGTTTGAGTCTTCCGCTTCTTGAGAGTTACCTGGTCGACGACGTGAAGTTGCCAAGTTCGCGGTCGAATCCAGGCGGGATTATGAGATCGTTCGCACTCAGCTCATGTATCGAGGAACGGCCCAATCCCATCAGCGCCGAATCGATGCCGGCTTGCAGGATGTCGAGCACGTTCTCGACACCGGACTGGCCGTTGACCGCCAATCCCCACAGGTAGGCACGTCCGATCATCACGGCTTTCGCGCCCAGCGCTACCGCCTTGATCACGTCGCTGCCGCGGCGGATGCCACCGTCGAACACGATCTCGATCTGATCACCCACGGCCTCGGCGATACTCGGTAATGCGCGGATCGACCCCGGTGTCCCGTCCAGGTTGTTTCCACCGTGGTTGGACACCGAGATTGCCGTCACCCCAGCGTCGACCGCACGCTCGGCATCATCGACCCGCATCACGCCCTTGAGCATGAACGGACCGTCCCACTGCTCCCGTAACCAACTCACGTCCTCCCATGTCGGCTTTGGAGAGAACATCCATTCCCCGTAGGCATTGAAGAAAGTAGGAGGGTCTTCGCCTCGTGGAGCCATGTTCGGCACCTTCAGATCGGGCATATGACCTGTCTTGGCAAAATCCAGGGACCACCAGGGCCGCATGATACCCTCGGGCGCGAACTTCACCATCGTCTTCAGATTCATCTGCTCCGGGATGGTCGGACTTCCCCAATCACGACTGTGGGAGAACGTCCAGTCAGTAGTGAGGATCACGCCGACCGCCCCCGCCTCGCGCCCCCGCTCTAGCCGCTGCGCCATCCGGTCTCGATCCCCGACCCAGTAGACCTGCAAGAACGCCTGCGGGTTGGCCTCCACGACTTCTTCGATCGGCGTGCTGGCGAAGGAACTCAGGCCTATTGCCGTGCCTCGTTCCGCGGCGGCCCGTGCGACGGCCACCTCGCCCTCTGGATGAACCGCTTGCACACCTGTGGGAGAGATGATGACCGGAAGCGAGATCTGTTGGCCCATCACCTCCGTGGACATGTCGCGCTCCTCCGGATACCCGACCACGTGCGGCACGAATCCCAGCTCGCTGAATGCCGCTTCGTTGTCTGCGAGCGTGTCCCCCTTCTCGGTGCCCGCGATCAGCGCCATGTAGACCGACTTGGGCAGCCGCTTCTTCGCCTTGCGCTGCGCCTCGGCGATCGACTCGAACCACTCTCCAGTCCTTGCCATTCCCGTCAGCCGCTCCTTCGCCTTGCGCTGCGCCTCGACGGCCTTCTCGAACAACTCTTTAGGACTTGCCATTCCCGCCCCCCTTGCAGCTCGGGCTTACCGGGCGCCTTACCGTCGTCCCGGTGTGGCTGCGGATCTCGCTCCACAAGCCCTGAGGTTTCTCGAGAAACATCAACTACTCCTTTCCCCACGATCTACGGAGCGGCTCACTCCAACTTATTTTGATACTCAGCTCCGACTGAGCTGGCCCTTTCCCTTAGACAGCTGTAACGGAACGAAGGTGCCCCCGGCCGGCTGCTCATCCCCATTACCGAAGATGCAGTCCGGGTCCGGAGCATCCAGCGAGCGGCCGGTGAAGTGCTTGACGGCCATGCAGCCGCCATGGCAGAGGTCGTAGGCGTTGCAGGTCTGGCATGTACCGCCAACCTGCCACTCACGCAGATGCTCGAAGAGGGAGGACTCGCGCCAAACGCCGGCGAAGCCGTTGGGGTCGCGCACGTTTCCACCGGAGAACTCCGGCGCGAGCACGAACGGGCAGGCGTAGACCTCGCCGACCGGATCCACGCAGCACACGATGCGCCCTGCTCCGCACATGTTCATGCCCTGGAGCTCCTGTCCATAGGCCGAGAGGTGGAAGAACGAGTCGCCAGTCAAGACGTCCGGGTGGGCGTGTAGCCAATCGTAGAGCCTGCGATTCTGCTCGCGCGTTGGGCGCATGGCATCCCACACGTTCACCCCGCGGCCCGAGGGCCTGAGGCGCGTTATGCGCAACTCCGCCCCGTAGTGATTCGCCATAGCGTACATGTCATCGAGCTGGTCGAAGTTCTGTTTGGTGACAACGTTGTTGATCTTGAACCGGAAGCCGCGCGCGGCGAGCTTCTCCATCGCGCGGCGGGCGCGCTTGTAGGAGCCGGTCCCGCGTACGGGGTCGTTCGTCTCCGCGGTCGCACCGTCGAGGCTGATCTGGACGTCGAGGTAGCCGCGCGAGGAGATCCAATCGGCCGCCGCATCATCGACCAGCGTGCCGTTGGTGCTAAACTTGACTCCGATGCCGTTGTCGAGGCTGTAGTC
>JAWWQA010000010.1:0-4981 GCA_033854695.1 Rubrobacteraceae bacterium | reverse complement strand
TCCACCAGGCCCCTCCCCCGCCTCAGCAAAGATGTTTCATCACGCTGCGAAACAGGTAGTAGTCGGTTGATACAACCAGCTACGCTACAATCATCAAGAAGACTTATCCGTCGCGACGCCTTTCGCGCCCGGTTTCGTCTTCCGTGGCCGGCGGGCGCGTTTCGTCGATACTTTCATCCTCGAGTCTCAACTCGGCGGTCTCGTCTTCCGCCAGTGGTCCACTGTATTCCGACCCGGCCTCCGGTTCGCGACCCCGCCCTTCTCCCTCTTCCCCATCCGGAAAGACTACGTCGCTTACGGTCACGTTCAACTCCGTGACCCGAAGTCCCGTCAGGCTCTCGACACGCTCGGTGACCCTGTCGCGTACTCGTCCGACCAGCTCGAGGATGTTACTGCCGTACTCGATCCCGATGGTGATGTCTACGGCGGTCTCGACCCTGCCAACCTCGACGGAGACGCCTCGCTTCTGGCTATCCGAGCCGGTTATGCTCTCCAGGATCCCTCCGGCGGTTCGGGAAGCACTTCCACCCATGCGAACGCCCTCCACTTCCCCGGCCGCTATACCTGCCAGTCTGGAGACGACACTGTCGCTGATGGTTGTGACGCCACGCTCGCTCTCGAGCGGACTATCCAACCGCTGCCGGTCTTCTTGCTCGGTCATCATCCCACTCTCCTCCATCGGTCAAATTTCGCCTACTTGTAGATGTTTCCCCAGATGTTGCTGTCACAACCCTAAAAGAGGAGCACGAAGTCGACAAGATTCGCCATCCGGAGGCCAGAGACATACGAGCGGTTCCTGATCGTTCTTGCTAAAGTTGGGAGCACGAAAGCAAGTCGGCAACAGGGGAAGAATCGCGTTTGAAGAAGGCTCTCTACGTACCCGCGGCGATAGCAGTGATGGTTATCATGGCCCTGCTTTTGAACGCGTGCTCTGCCTGGCAGTCTGAGAATCAGTCAAGCGAAGCTGAATCCGGAGATGCCCGGGAGCCTTCGGCGGGTACCCGCTCCGATCTTCAGGCCTCACTCGTTCCTATCACTCATCTGACGTCGCTCGTGGAGAACGTGAGCACGCAAGAGCTGTCGCAGACTGGGGAGCTGGCGGTTCCGCGAGAGTTCCAGGAGATGGCGGGTGATTTTCTGGGTAGCTCCGACTTCAAGAACTTCGACTCCGACGACGGGGTCCTGGACCATGTGAGTCGAACCCCGGGGGCTCTCGGGCTCGTGCCCTGGGACAAGGTCGACCCCCGGGTCAAGGCTCTCTCAGTTGACGGTGTATCTCTCCTGGACCCGGCGACGGACGCGCAGAGCTATCCCCTGAGATCACAGGCCACATCCGTCCCGGACCGCGAGGAGCTGCGGAAGATCGTCGGGGCCGGAGACATAGTGCTGGACCGTGGCCAGCCCTTAGCCGTCTTCGAGCAGGGCAGGGGGATCGACTTTCCACTGGACGGCGGCTACGCGGCGATCACCGGCCGCACGCTCGTGCCGAACCCCTACTCGGAGTCTGAGCTTGTCTACCAGTTCGACGCCGAGCGCCGGGGAGAAAGCGGCAAGGTAAGAGACTACCTCAGGAGTGCCGACCTCACACTGGCGAACTTCGAGAATCCGGTTCTGGAGAACGCTACCTATCATCCCGACGCACCTACCTTTAACGGCGATCTCCGGCTGCTACCTATACTGAATCAGGCCGGCATAGACGGCGTGACCCTCGGGAACAACCACATACTGGACGCGGGAGCTCCCGGGTTGGAAGAAACCCTGAAGCACCTGGACGATGCCGGTATTTCGCATGCCGGGGCCGGGATGGACCTCGATGCTACCCGCGAGCCCATGATCTTCGATGTCGGCAGAATCAAGGTGGGCGTCCTCTCCTACCAGGGCGTGCCGTCATACGAGTGGGCCTGGGCCACGGAGTCCCTCCCCGGCACGGCCCCCCTGCAGGAGGACGTCATGAGGGAAGACATACAGCGATTGCGACCCGAGGTCGACTTCATCATCGTCATGCCGCACTGGGGAATCGAGTACACCGCGCCCCCTGAACCGCAACAGGTGGAGCTCGCCCACGCGGCTGTGGACGCGGGGGCGGATTTCATCATAGGCGACCACGGCCACTGGGCCAAAGGGATCGAAATATACCAGGGCAAGCCGATCTTCTACGGCACGGGTAACTTCCTCTTCGACCAGAGCTGGTCGGAGGCGACTTCGACCGGCATCTTCGCCGACATCATTCTGTACGAGGACCACGCGATCCAGGCCCGCCCGGTCCCATTCATCATCCTGGACAGGAGCCAGCCGAACTTCCTCGTTCCCCAAGCCGGCGGCGAACGGGCGCTGAACGCAATCTTCTCCGCCTCTGTGGGGCCGGAGTTCGAAGCGTACGAAGCACCTCCACTCGACGAGTCCGAGTAAGCACCGGGTGCGGCCTGTCACCTCCGCAGGCACGAGTTCCTCCCGGATGTCTAACTCCAAGTCTCGGAGGACGCCCCGCTACTCTTCTGGCGCCTCGCGGCCCTGATTCTCGCTGGAGGGGGGTGCCGGGATGCGAGTTTGCACCGCTTCTGCTTCGACCGGAGCCGACTCTCCGCGCGCACCGGCTACCGGCTGCGGTTCGTCCTGTATGAGGTCCCGGACCTGGGTCACCGCGGGACGGAAGAAGACCGCGAGGAGCCAGTTGGACGCTACCTGCGCCCGGCTCTGGGGGCTCTCCAGCTTGAACAGGTAGACCGCACGCCAGAAGAGAGCAGCCAGGAGCCCCGAGAAGCGCACGCCCATGACCTGGTTGACGGCGAAGCGACTCCCCAACTCCACGAGTTGCCCCAGAGGCCGGTACTCGAAGGGTTCGAGCTCGCCGGTTCCGTCTATAGCACGCAGGATGTTGCGTGCTACGACCTGGCCTTCCTGGACCGCCGCCTGGGCGGTGGGCGGGACTATCTGCCCATCCCCGTAGGGGATCGCCGCGCTGTCACCGATGGCCCACACTCCCGGCCGGTCTGGTACCTGCAGATACTCGTCCACGACCACCCCGTCGCGCTTCGTCAGGGGAAGGTCGAAGTCTGTAAGCTTGGCGTTCGGCCGGTTGCCCGCGGTCCAGACCACGTTCTCGCTGCGTATCTCCTGCCCGTTGTCGAGCACCACGCGATCCGCCGTGACCTCCCTGGCGCGAACGCCGGTCATCACCTCGATGCGACGGGCGGTTAGCTCGGTCCGGGCTGCTCGTCGGAGCGCGGGGTCCAGCTCTCTCAGTACGTCCGGCCCCGCCTCGAGCAAGAAGATCCGGACGCGGTCCACGTCGATGTTGGGGTAGTCTGGGGCGAGGGCTTCGTAGACGAGGGTGTGGATCTCGGAGGCCACCTCTACCCCGGTGGCGCCGCCCCCTATGACAACGAAAGTCAGCTTGGATTCCATGATGCTATGCGCCAGGGTGGCTTCCTCGAAGCGTTCGATCACGCGGTCGCGGATGCGCAGGGCATCTCCCAATCCCCTCATCGTCAGGCTGTACTCCTCGACGCCAGGGATGCCGAAGAAGTTCGGCTGGCCGCCCAGGGCCAGAACCAGATGGTCGTAGGAAAATTCCCGGCCCTCGGCGGTGACACACCGCTTCTCGAAGTCTATGCTCTTCAGCTCCGCCCGCCGAAAGCTGGCGCCGGCCTGGATCAGGGGCCGGCGCAAAGCTTGCGCTATGTTCCCAATGTCCACGTCGCTGCCGATGATCCCCGGCACCATCGGCCAGAAGGTAAAGAAGTTCTCCCTGGAGATGACCATCACCCCAACGTCGTCCCGATGCCTGGTGAGGTCGCAGAGGGTATGAGCAGCCGTATAGCCGCCAAACCCACCTCCCAGAACGAGTACCTTATGCGCGAACTCCCTGTAGGGAGGCTTCTCCCATGGCGCGTACCTGGGTCGAGGTTCTAGAGCCCTTCGCAAGGCTCCGACGGCAGCGGCCACGCCCCCTATCGCGAGACCGGCCTTAAGGAGCCTGTTCATAAGGTCCTCTAGAAATCCTTCTCAGGCACGTATCCTTCAGACGTCGCTATCCCTCGCCCCGGCTCTCAGTCGCGGTCAGGCTCTTTGAGCCAGAAAGCGGGATCGCCCGTCGCCAACGAAAGCCAGTCCTCCTCCGGTTCCGTACTGGTCTGTTGGGTATGGGTAGTGATAGGACTCTTGTCTGGCGAGCCCGTCAACGAATGTCTTTCTTCGTGGTCTATCCCCGGTACGCCAGGCTTGCTGGGTTTGGCTTCCATGGTGCTCCTTTCCTCGAGCCGGGGAGCGGTCTCGCCGGCGATCCAGGTAGGACTCGCCACGCGGGCAATGTCCGGATCTATATTTTACTACGCTCCTTACCTCGCGCCTGCCCCCGACCGCCATCTAAAAGCTACCCATCCGTCGGAGGGCTCGCCACTGACTGGCAAAGGAAAGAGGGAGCCCCAAGTTTCGGGCTCCCTCTTAGCTATTTGGAGACGTATCGCTTTAGGCTGCGGCGTGACCGAGGATATGGCCGAATTCGCCGTTCTTGAGCATCCGCTCCGCCTCGCGCTGGAGCTGCCGGATCCGCTCCCTGGAGACGCCTAGCTCGTCGCTGAGCTGGGCCAGCGTGGACGGCTCGCGTGCGTCGAGGCCGTAGCGCCGTATCAGGACATGCCTGTTGCGCTCGGGCAGCTGCTCTATGGCCTCCCCAAGCTGGGCGGTCTCCATATCCCGCATCACCACGCCCGCGGTGTCGGAGGCACGCTCGTCCTCTACCAATTCACCGAGCTCCGAGCTGTCATTGTCCGAACTCAGAGGCTGGTTGAGGCTGGTGGCGTCGGGCATGGCATCCTTGACGTCCCGTACGTCCTTGAGTGTCCATCCAAGGCGCTCTGCGACTTCCTCGTCGGCGGGGTCGCGCTCGAGGTCGGCCAAGAGTTCGTTGTAGGTCCGGGCCATCTTCCGGATCTTCTCGGTCATGTGTACGGGCACGCGAATGGTGCGTCCTTTGTCGGCA
>JAWWQA010000009.1:0-4768 GCA_033854695.1 Rubrobacteraceae bacterium | reverse complement strand
GTACTCTCTCAGCTTGCCTAAAGTCGCCGAGAGACTTCCTCCGGTTGCCAGCATAGGGTCGAGGACGAGAACCAGGTACTCGTCCAGGTTGCGGGGTAGATTTACGTAATACTCGATCGGCTCGGCGGTCTCCTCGTCCCGCTGCAGACCCATGAAGCCGACCGTGGCCTCGGGCAGAAGTGCGAGAGCACCTTCGAGCATCCCGAGTCCGGCCCGCAGGACGGGCACCAGGCAGACCGGGTCGGAGAGCTCCTCGACCTCCGTCTCTGCGAGCGGCGTTCTTACGCGCACGGTGTTCGTCGGCATGGCGTGGGTAGCCGCCGCCACTAAGATGAGGGTGAGCTCCTTCATCGCCTGCCTGAACTCCGGCGTGCGGGTGGTCTCGTCACGCAGGACCTTGAGTTTCTGGCGGACCAGCGGCCCGTCTACTACGTGAAGGTTTGCGGGCACAGCCTCACGCATATAGGGGATAGGCCTCCGTTAGAGCCGCGACCCGATTCCTCAAGCCGTTGGTCTCACCACGCACGGCCCTGACGATTATCTCGGAGATCTCACGCATCTCCTCCTCGCCCATACCACGAGTGGTCATCGCCGCGGTCCCGAGCCTGACGCCGCTCGTCATCGTCGGGGGCTCGGGGTCGTTGGGGACCATGTTCTTGTTGCACGTCACGCCGACGGCCTCGAGCTTCTCTTCCAACTCTTTACCGTTCGTGCCTGTGTGGCGCAAGTCAACCAGGATGAGATGGTTATCCGTCCCCCCGGAGACAAGGTTTATCCCGCCCTCCAAGAGCGTCTCGGCCATCGCCCGCGAGTTCTCCACGATCTTGCGAGCGTAGTCCTTGAACTCGGGTCGAAGAGCCTCTCCAAGGGCAACGGCCTTGCCCGCAATGGCGTGCATGAGGGGGCCACCCTGTATACCGGGAAAGACGCGACTGTTGACCTTCTTGGCGAACTCCTCGCGACACAATATCATGCCGCCCCGCGCTCCCCTGAGCGTCTTGTGGGTAGTGGTCGTGACGACCTCGCAGTAGGATATCGGAGAGGGATGAACGTCCGCGGCGACGAGCCCGGCAATGTGTGCCATGTCGGTCAAGAAGAACGCTCCTACCTCGTCGGCGATCTCACGAAACCTGTCGAAGTGAATGATTCGTGGGTAGGCGCTGGCACCGGCGATGATCATACGTGGCCTCTCCCGCAACGCGATCTCACGCACCTGATCGTAGTCTATGAACCCGTCCTCGCCGACCCCGTAGTGGACGAAGTCATACGTCCGGCCAGAGAAGTTGAACTTCGCCCCGTGCGTGAGGTGACCGCCGTGTGCCAGGTCCATAGCGAGAACCTTGTCCCCGGGCTCCACCAGAGCCGCGTACGCCGCCTCATTGGCCTGGCTCCCCGCGTGCGGCTGCACGTTCACGTGCTCGGCCCCGAAGAGTTCCTTGGCCCGCTCGATGGCGAGGATCTCGACTATGTCGACCTGCTCGCACCCCCCGTAGTACCGCTTTCCGGGGTAGCCCTCCGCGTACTTGTTCGTCAAGACCGAACCCTGCGCCGCCAGCACCGCCGGCGACGTGAAGTTCTCGCTGGCTATCAGCTCGATCGTCGTCCGCTGGCGCTCTAGCTCCCCATCAAGCGCAACCTGAACCTCGGAATCAACTTCAGTATACGGTCCTATCATTTCAACCTCCACTTCAAGTTTAGTTGAACGCTACCCGAGACATTTAGTTAAACAGGAGTTCGCGGGTCTGCAGCCCGGCGCCAGGTTGCGCGGCGATCATCGGGTTTCCATACACCGCACCCTCCCATCAGGATGCATATGGACGCAGAGTATAGACGCTAGACCACGTGCCCTCAAACCTGTAGTGAATCTGGGTCCCTTTTCCACGGGCGATGATCTTTACTACCGTGGGTATTGGATGGCAGGATAAAGTCGGGCCGTTGGATGTTGGCTCTACCGTCTCTACCTCCTTAGTTCCTCTATTTCGTGAGCCAGCCGGGACAATATCTCCTCTGTAAAGCCATCGGTGGGACGTAAGAGCCGAACCCGGCCCTCCGACAGATCCACGACGACCGACGCTTCCCCGCTACCTGGCTCGCCCTCAACAGCAAAGTCCACGATACTGGAGATCTCTGGTTCCACCTCATTCAGGGCGCGTGGAGCGCTCTCACCCGAACGGTTGGCGCTCGTCGCGTGCAGCGGCCCTCCGTGAGAGGCGAGCAACGCCCGGATGACCGGATGAGTGGGTACCCTAACCCCGACCGTTCCGCCGTCTTTAGCATCGAGCACCAGGGTGAGCGGGCCAGGCCAAAACCGGCTGGCCAGAACCCAGCCGAGCGGCGGGACCTTGGGGGACAAAGAAAAAGCCTCCTCTGTAGAACCGCAAAGCAGAGCGATGGGCTTGTCGGCATCACGACCCTTGATCTCGAACAGCCGCCAGAGAGCAACCTCTCCGGCCACGAGCCCGACAACGGTTTCGGTAGGGACCAGCCCCACCTTGCCATCCCGCAGCAACTCCCCAGCCTTCTCGGCGAAGACGTACTTCAACCCGAACCCCGACGCAGCAGGGCGGCCCGGAGTCTCCCGGTCAAGTCCGGCCGGGTACCAAGCGGCGCGTATCCGGAGCGTCGTCCCAGCTCGAGCACGTCCTCCGCCTGCCCATCCCCCACCTCCAGCACCACGTCCGCACCATCTGCCAGCAGCGGCACGGCCTCGACGAAGATGCGCCGGAAGAAGTCCAGGCCATCAGTGCCGCCTCCGAGGGCCGGCATGGGCTCCCAGCTGCGGACCTCGGGTGCGAGCTTTTGAACATCCTCACTTCTTATATACGGCGGATTGGAGACGAGCACGTCGACGCTTCCGACGAGGTCTTCGAGGCCGGAGACGAGATCGGCGCGGTGGAAGTAGACGATCGCACCCGCGCGTTCAGCGTTGCGGCGCGCGACCTCGAGGGCGCCGTCCGACACGTCGGTCGCGTGGACCTCGCAGGAGGGGCGCTCCTGAGCAATGGAGACGGCGATCGCGCCGGATCCAGTACCGATTTCGAGAATGCTGCAGGAGCCGTCCCGGCGGTCAACAGCCTCTAGTACAGCATCCACCACGGTCTCGGTGTCGGGACGCGGTATGAAGGCGTGCTCGTCGAGCTCTAGCCGCAGGTTACGAAAGTAGGCGTAGCCCAGGATGCGCTGCACGGGCTCGCGGCGCAGACGGCGCGAGATCCAGGTCTCATAGAGCGTCGCCTGCTCTCCGGTCAGCGACTCCTCATAAATCGCCAGCTCGCTCCGTCTCACGCCGAGCAGCTCGGCGAGGAGCACTTCGGCGGAGGCGGCGGGCTCGGGTACACCCGCGTTTTGGAGTTTCTCGGCAGCATCCCGGACCAGCCGGTGGGCGCTGCGCGCGCCGGTCTGCATCTTCTAGCCGGGGGTTCCAGCGGCTTCGGCGGCGAGGCGGTCTGCCCGCTCTTTGGCAGCAAGAGCCCGGGTGAACTCTTCGAGGTCACCACCCAAGGTGCCCTCGAGGTTGTGGGAGGTCAGGCCGATCCGGTGGTCGGTGATGCGGCTCTGAGGGAAGTTGTAGGTGCGGACCTTCGCCGAGCGGTCCCCGGAGCCGACCTGGGCCAGCCTGAGAGCGCCCTCCTGCTCCTGGCGCTCGCGCATCTCTCGTTCGAGAAGGCGTGACCTGAGTATTCGCATCGCCTGCTCCTTGTTCTGGAGCTGGCTCTTCTCGTCCTGGCACGTAACCACAAGACCGGTCGGCTTGTGCGTGATCCTGACCGCCGAGTCCGTGGTGTTTACGCTCTGGCCACCGGGTCCACTAGAACGATAAACGTCGATCTCAAGGTCGTTCTGAGCGATCTCGACCTCTACTTCCTCAGCCTCCGGCAGCACCGCCACCGTCGCCGTGGAGGTATGGATGCGGCCCTGGCTCTCGGTCTTGGGGACCCTCTGAACCCGGTGGGTACCACCCTCGTGCTTGAACATCGAGTAAGCGCCATCACCTTCGATCTCAACTATAACCTCTTTGTAGCCTCCGACCTCGGCCGGGTTCGAGGAAAGGGTGCGATGCTTGAAGCCGAGGCGGTCGGCGTAGCGAGTGTACATCTCGTAGAGCTCGCCCGCGAAGAGGGCGGCCTCGTCGCCGCCGGCGCCGGCCCTTATCTCGAGGATCACATCCTTGTCGTCGTTCGGGTCGCGGTCTATGAGCTCGGTCCGTATCTTCTCGGTCAGCTCTTCGACCTTTTTCTCGGCTGTCTGGGCCTCTTCCGTGAAGAACTCCCTCTCTTCGGTCGATTCGGCCGTCGGGATCAACTCCCGCGCCTCCTGAGACTCCTCGATGGCATCGAGCAGCTCTTGAGACCACTCCGCGCCGCGCCTCATCTTCGCGTGCTCTTTGGCGACCTCCGCGTAGTGGCGCTGGTCGGAGTAGATGTTCGGGTCCGAGAGCTCCCGCATTATCGCCTCATAGCGCGCGATCGTCTCCCCGGCAAGTTTTATTACCTGTTGGTCCATATCCTTAAATAACCAGTTTGTTCGTCGCGTCGGGCGCGATGTGCGCCTCGTCCTCCTTCGCGAGGACCGTCTTCAAGGAAGCCATCGCAACCTCTACTTGATCGTCAGTCGGCTCGCGCGTCGTCAGCTTCTGGAGCTGCAGGCCGGGGTACATGACCGCGCGCACCCAGCCCTTGCCGCGGTTGCGGCCGGCCCACTTGATGAGCTCGAACGAGATGCCGGCGATCAGCGGGACGCCGAGGATGCGTGTGAGCACGAGCCAGTA
>JAWWQA010000008.1:0-3150 GCA_033854695.1 Rubrobacteraceae bacterium | reverse complement strand
ACAGCAACTATGCTGAAACGATAGAAGAGAACGCAGCAGCAACCAGCTTGGCGAAGAAACTTAGTATGCAACGAGAAGGCATTTTGCGAGAGAATCGGTGGTTCAAAGGCCGATGGTGGAGTACGATGATCTTATCCCTCTTGGAATCTGAGGGACAGAGGGATGTATAAGCCGGCATGCACGTGGCCTCAGTGCTGTTCGGCGTTTTTCTAGCCAGGAGGGGACCGGTAAAGACTGATCCCCTCCTCTGCGTTAGAGGTGATCTAGTGCGTCCTCGATAGGGGTGTCGCCGGACAGGACCTCGAACGTCTTGTCGAAGGTGTTCTCCCTCTCCAGCGTAGCGACGATGGTACGGGCTACGTCTTCGCGGGGGATCTCGCCGCGCTTACCCAGGGAGGGGGCGGCCTCTACCGTGCCTGTCCCGGGTTCGTTCGTGAGGCTCCCTGGGCGGACGATAGTGTAGTCGAGATCACTCTCCTGAAGTGTTTGATCGGCACGGGCCTTTGCAAAGAGGTAGGGTTGCATCGCCTCTGGGCCCGAATCCGGATCGGCAGCTCCCATCGCGCTCACCATGACGTAGCGCTTCGCGCCGTGCTCTTTAGCGGCCTCGATAAGCTTTACGGCTCCCTGGCGGTCTATGGTCTCCTTCTTCTCGGCTCCGCTACCGGGACCGCCGCCAGCCGAGAAGATCACGGCGTCGCATCCCTCGACCGTGTGGGCAACCTCGCCTTCGAGATCCGCCACGATGGGCTTTCCCCCGAGCTCCCGGAGTCCAGACGCCTGGGACTCGTCCCGAATCAGCGCACGTGCCTCATGGCCTTGCTCCGCCAGCAGCCGGACGATGTGCTTGCCGACCTGACCGTTTGCCCCGGCGACGAGTACCCTCACGTTCTGATCCTCAACAAAGATCTGCGGTTCATAGTTCTTCCTCCTTCCGGGCTTTCCTCCAGGGTCCAGCGCTCCGCTAGTGTACTCGCTCGAAGGGCTACTGAGAAACCGAGCCGGTCTCTCTATTCTCGAGACGGCGTTACGTGGTGGTATCCCGGGTGGCTAGGGTATAATCTCTCGCGTAGCGTGATGAGCGAACACGATCCCAGCAGTACAAAACGAACCCGCCGGTGCTCCTCCGGCGCGGTCTTCTAGCCTTGGCAGAGCCGGTCTTTTCCTTGCTCAGCGTTCTCGCGGCGCTCGTCTTGATAGTCTTGAACGCGTTCTTTGTAGCGGCGGAGTTCGCGCTGGTGCGGGTGCGGGAGTCACGTATCATGCAGCTCGAGCAGGAGGGTAGCGCCCAGGCAGGGGTGGTACACGCTGCCCTGCGCGATCTAGACACTTACCTCTCCGTCTGCCAGGTGGGCATCACCGTTGCCTCCCTGGCTCTGGGTTGGGTAGGAGAGCCCGCCGTTTCAGCATTTATCCGTCCAGGGCTCCAAGCTCTAGGCATACACAACGAGGGAATCATCGAGCTCATCTCAGTGGTCCTGGGGTTCGCGGTTATAACCTACGCGCATCTGGTTTTCGGGGAGCAGGCGCCCAAATACTTCTCCATCCAGCGGGCCGAGAGGACGGCACTCTGGATCAGCCGCCCCTTAAAGCTGTTCATGTTTCTCTTCAGGCCGATGGTGTGGCTGGTTAACGCTTCGACGAACTTCATCTTGAGGCCCTGGGGCATACGTCTTGGCGAGGAGATGGAGGCTCACTCAGAGGAGGAGCTCAGGATCATGATCTCCTCTTCCACCTCCTCCGGTGTGCTCGACCCCCAAGAACGCGAATATCTCAACAACGTCTTCGACTTCGGCGACATTGTGGCGCGCGAGATCATGGTCCCCAGGCCGGACATAGAGGCCCTGCCGAGCGACGCACCCCTCGATGAGCTGGTCGAGAGGGCTGCCTTCGGCCGCTACACCCGCTACCCGGTCTACGAGGGCGACCTCGACCACATACTTGGCGTAGTACACGTCAAGGACCTTTTCCGTGCCGCCATGGAGAATGGCGCTAACTTCGATCTTGGGCCCCTCATCCGGGAGTGCCTCGTCGTCCCGGAGAACAAGCGGATAGAGGAGATCCTACGCGAGTTCCAGAAGCGCAAGCTCCAGATGGCGATAGTTATAGATGAATGGGGGAGCGTGGAGGGTTTGATCACGATCGAAGACATCATCGAGGAGTTGGTGGGGGAGATCCAGGACGAGTTCGACGAGGACGAGGCTGCTATCGAGCCCCTCAGCGACAATACCTACGCTATAGACGGCCGTGTCTCCATAACCGACGTGAACGACTACTTCGATATCGATCTCCCACACGAGGACTTCGATACCATAGGTGGCTATGTCCTGGGGGCTCTGGGCCGTCCACCTGAGCCCGGCGATACTGTAGAGGCTGACGGTGTTACCCTCCGCGTAAAGAGCGTCGATGGCCCTCGCGTCTCGGTGCTTACCCTCGAACGAAACGACGAGCCAGCCCAGAATACGGATCCTAGCGACGCGCGTCCGGCCTGAGGACGAGCCGGTAACGGGCGGCGAGCCCGGCCGTTTCGCGGCCGAAGACCATCGGGCGGTAGCGGACATTCTGCCAGAGCGGGATCTGGTCGTCGTAGTTTGCGCTCGCCGGGTGGCCAGACTGGCCGGGTGAGATCATGCTCCATCCACGCCCCCAGTCTCCCGTGTCCACGACGAATCGGTAGTTAGGCCCCGTGGTGACGGGACCGAAGGAGGGCTGTCCGGGCTCGCCGGAACGAAAGCCGGCGAGGCGAACGGTGTTGGCGTCCCCTCCAAAGGGATACGGACCACGGTTTAGCAGCCCGCGCAATATCTTCACAATCCCCAAAGAATGTCGCAGCTCCGCCGCGTGCAGCTTCCCCCAGCTCCAGCCCTCCGGCTCGGAACCACAGGACTCTTCCAGAATCTCTACCGCTTCTTCGAGGGCTTCCCGTAGCACCTCTTCAGGCAAATCGTCGAGCCTTTGCAGGAGCTCCGGGAGGAGACACGTAAAGTAGGACTCGGCCCCGGTGGGGAGGGGCGAGTCGATACGGGTCATGTCACCCGCCGCGCGTTGTAGGAGGACTTCGAGCGCCACCCGGGCCACCGCGCCGAGCCGGCTCTCCGCGGTAAGCTGCCCATCCCAGGCCGCGAGTTCCCGTGGCAACGAGCTGGGCGT
>JAWWQA010000007.1:0-7043 GCA_033854695.1 Rubrobacteraceae bacterium | reverse complement strand
GACGAAGGGTTCCCTGAGGATTCCATTCAGCGCGGCGCCTCGCTCGAGTTGCCCGGCTACAGAGAGCCCTTCTTTGCAATCGATGAAATCTTCCGTGGCACGTCCTATAAGAAGCGATACGAGATCTTTCGTCGGCGACTTGTCCGAGAGCGTCTCTACGATGCTTCTTGCTTTGCTACAGCCTCCGAAGAACCGAACAGTCCAGTACATCAACCCGCCGAAGATTTAACTTTCGCCAAGTTTGCCGCCGCCATAAGAGGCCGAGCGAAGGTTCTTCTGGAATTGGAAGATACCTAGCTCCTTCCCACTGCTTAACCCGATACATCGTAGCCCGCCTATCGAAAGCGAATCGAGGAAAGCATCTTCTTTGAAGCGTGACCGAGTTGCGGGCTACGAGTACCTTGCATAGCAAGGAAGGGAGAACGACGCCTGTAAACAGCTGCGCTATCACCGAGAAGTCGCCGGCTTCGTCGATTAGCGCAGCACTGTGGAACTACCCACAAGATCCGCACAGAACTGGAATGAGGTGTTCAGCCCGCCTGGGCCGCCTGCACGGGCGCCCCTGTAGAGGGTGCTGGTTGAATCCCTCCATCTGGATTCTGGGCAATCCTACTCGGATACTGGTGTTCTCCGCCCGGGAACTGGTCGGCTCCCCCGCCAACGACGGCGCCATCAGCCTGGACTTCGGGCAGATAAGTGGATGGGCCGCCGCTGACCACGATGTTTACCGCAGCGCCCTGCTCCACCTCGGCGCCCACCTGGGGATCCTGCACGATCACTTCGCCCGCGGGTCTCTCATACGTCGGTTTCTCGTTCAGATTTCCAAGCTCCAGGCCCGCTTCAGCCAGCTTCTCCTCCGCCTGCGTGAGGGTCATGTTGACGAGGTATGGGGCCTTTACCGTCGGGGAAGCTTCGGTGGCCGCGGGAACGCTCTGGAAGTCCTCCTCGGCTCTCTGCTCGTCGGAGCTGGGTTCCTTGATCTCCTCCCCAGTAGAGGCGGCTAACAAGCCCCACGCCAGGACGGTGCCTGCTAGCAACGCCAACAGAAGCGCCAGGATGCCGCGCCTGCGACGACGGGCCAGGACGCCAAATTTCTCGCGTCGCCTTGTTACTGTGAGAGATTCCGCTGGCCCCGAAAACATCCTCTCGGTGGAGTCGTCTTCGACCATCATAGTGGCAGAGCTGCTCGCGGCTACCCTGGTAGCAAAAGCGTCTGAAACCACTCTGGTAGGAGGGTTATCCACAGCTACCGTAGTGGCATAGGTATATCGGTTCGTCTCTCTCTCCACGTTATCCGTTAATTCGGGGAGCCTCTCAGGCTGATCTAGGAAGGTTTTCTCTCTACGGGCTCCTTCCTCTAGACCGTTAGAGGCCGCCTTTTGAGGCGAACCTTCTGTCTCCAGAAGGTTCGCCACCCTCTCTGTCAGGTCGGATACTGCGGAGATCAGCAAGTCCTGTCTCTCCAGAATGGTTTGCAGGGTCTCCTGAGATGAAGACGCACCGTCCATAATCTTCAGGTCCTGCAAACTCTCCAGTCCCTCGGAGAGTTGGTCCAAACGCTCCGCCAACTCCTCAGCTCCGAGGTCGTTTCCTTCCCGCAACCGTATCCGGACCGTTTCGGTTCCTAACCCCTCCTTGTGCAGCTCCCGGGCTTCCCTGATCCAGTCGAAAGACTCTTCGGGGATGGAGATTTTCCCCGAACGCCGTACGTGAGGGATAGAGTACTCTCTCAGGTAGCGGTAAAGGGTGGGGCGGGGGATGCTCAGCAAATCGCTGACCTCATCGACCGTGTAAATCAAGCCCCCTCCTGCTTATCACAGAAATATTTCTTAAATTTTATTCTATCTGATTTTATATTACAACTCCACCTCGCCATTATCACGACATGATATTAGATGCTCTAGTCGCCTTGATGTAAGCACTCTTCTGTTCATTATCGTGATAACTAAGCGTTTCATGACAACGAGGGCTGTTTGGAGCCGGTAGTCACGGCGAGACAAAGCCCAAAACGGCCTTGAATATCGGCCGGAGAGTCCTAATACTTATCAGCGCTCAATACATTGACGGTGAACTAGAGGTAAACGTGACAGAGGGGAGTACGTGTTGCCCAGGTTCAAACTTGCGCAATTTATGTGGGTCATGTTTTTGATCTGCGCTTTCTCGATTTTGGGCAGCGACAATGCCGAGGCCGAACAGGAATTGGCCTCTTGGTATGGACCAGGCTTCCAAGGGAAGCCGATGGCGGACGGTGAAACCTTTAACCCGAACGGTTACACGACGGCCAGCAAGACGCTACCTATGGGAACAGATTTGATAGTCGGCTATAAGGGGAAATCTATCCCGGTTACGGTCACCGACCGGGTACCGGTCTCGGGCGATCGCGATCTGGATCTCTCGCAGAGAGCAGCACAGGCGATTGGGTTGATCAAACCCGGCGTAGACTACGTACAGGTCAGCTGTGCAGACGGCGGCAATTACCCGAACTGCTCGCCTCCTCATGAGGGAACCAGCACCCAGGGCAATCCAGCCGTCCAAGGTGATCCCGCCTTCCAGGGTGACACCACCCTCCAAAGCGCTCCAACGAACCAAGGTGATACTACCTTCCAGGGCAATCCCGCCATCCAAGGCGAGTCAGCCATCCAGGATGGCACCACCCTCCAAAGCGACCCTACTATCCAGGGTAATACCATCCTCCAGAGCGATCCTGCCATCCAGGGCGATCCTACTATCCAGGGCGATCCTACCTTGCAAGACGCCCCTAACATCCAAGGAAACCCTGCCGTCCAGGGTAGTACTACCTTCCAGGGCGCTCCCACCTTCCAAGGCGACCCTGCTGTCCAGGGTGATACCACTTTCCAGGGCGGAGCCAGTGGCGGAATGCACATGGTTCAGCCGGGTGAGACCTTATCCGGGATCGCCGCTAAGTTAGGAATCCCGGTTGAGTACCTGGTAATGCACAACGGCATAGCCAATCCGGACCTCATCTACAGTGGCCAGGCACTACTTTACTGAAAATGGGCCGGCCGCGGGGTTGGCTCTCGGCCCATGGGGGACCGTACCTCCGCTTCGACAACGTCCTCGTGCTAGAGGAGTCAGAGTCTGCTGCGTGGAGCCCGGCATCTACGTCCCCAACCTCGGCGGCTTCTAGCACTCCTACCAGGTCGTCCTCGCACCGTACGGCTGCAGACCGCTGACGGAGTACTCGAAAGGCCTTAAGAGGCCGTTGCCGAAATCCGCCTCCGAGCAGCCAGGACTAGATCGGGTTGGCCAGGGCTCCGGGAGGCGAGGTTTCGCGTGTGGCGGCAACCTCTTTTACGCATCCCTCCAGCACGTCAAGGGCCTCTTCCAGTTGCTCATCGGATATGACCAGTGGGGCCAGGAAGCGGAGGCAGTTACCTTCGACACCCGCGGAGAGAACCAAAACCCCGCGCTCGGCGGCGAGCTTAAGTATCTCCCCCACTTCGCCTTTAGCGGGCACTTTACTACTCCGGTCCCGGACAAACTCGACGGCGATCATCGCCCCGAGCCCACGCACCTCCCCGATCAGGTCCACGCGCCCGGCCAGCGACGAGAATCGGTCCCGGATCTTCTTCCCTATCTCCCGGGATCTCTGCAGGAGAACCCCGTCTTCGAACGCATCCAGGACGGCCATCGCGCTAGCCAGGGCCACCGGGTTCCCCGGATAGGTTCCCCCCAAAGCCCCCTCCGGGGGGGCATCCATAACCTCCGCCCGCCCTACGACCGCGGAGAGGGGGAGCCCCGCGGCCAGCGACTTGGCCAGGATCACGAGGTCCGGTCTCACCCCCGAATGCTCGACGGCGAACATTTTACCCGTGCGTCCGAATCCCGACTGAACCTCGTCGGCGATGAACACTATCCCGTGCTCCTCGCACCTCCGCTTGAGCGCCGGCAGGTAGTCGTCCGGAGGCACCACGAACCCGCCCTCTCCTAAGACCGGCTCCACGATTAGCGCCGCCACGTCCTCCGCGGCGACGTGTCGGGAGAAGATGCCGTCCAACAACCCGGCGCATGCCTCCCCGAAAGACTGTCCCTCTTCAGGCTTCACTGGCGGCCGGTAGGGGTAAGCGTAGGGAACCCGGTAGACCTCCCCGGCCAGCGGCAAGAACCCCTGCTTGTACGGGGTGGTCCTGCTGGTGAGTGCGAGGGCCATCCAGGTACGCCCGTGAAAGCCTCCTTCGAATGAGATGACCGCCTTACGGTTCGTGTACGCCCGAGCCATCTTGATGGAGTTCTCGACGGCCTCCGCCCCCGAGTTAAAGAACGCCGCCTTCTCTCCCCCAGGTACAAGCTCCGCAAGGCGTCCGGCCAGCTCCCCATAAAGGGCGTAGGGTGCCACGGTGTAATCCGTGTGCACGAAGCGCTCCAACTGCTCCCTGGCCATCCCGATGACATGCGGGTCCGAGTGCCCCACGTTGAGCGTCCCCACACCTCCGGCAAGATCAATGAACCTGTTTCCGTCCACGTCGGTTAGTAAGGCACCCTTGGCCTCCTGTATGGCCGCGGGGAACCCTAGAGCCAGTGCCCGAGCAACGAATCTTTCATGGTTGGCCAATACTTCCCGGCTCTTCGGTCCCGGAATCTCTGTGATCAATCGTATGTGTCCCATCCGTACCTCCAAAGGTTGCCCCGATGGATCTTCTCCGTACTCACCAAACAGCAGTGACTGCCGAACTCGCCAGGGCGATCCGATAACCAACGCTAGTAGCACCGCGTACTCCTGGTTCCTGATCAGCCACCGCTTCGTACTATACGTAACCGGGAAAGAGAAAGCTTATGTCGAAGCGAAGAGCTTCATAGCAGCCGGGCATTGTAGGCTCGCGCCTGTGCTCCTGGTGCTCAAAGTGGCTGGCCTGTGACAGCGTCCAGCCACATGTACGGTCCCGAAGAGAGCTTTCTGAAGACTTTGAACGCCCTAAATTAAAAAAAGCCTGCTTCGAGGCTTGACAGCCACCCAATCTATAAATGAGAATGACTCTCAGTGTCAACAGTTAAAGGGAAGCCTTAGGAGGTAGGTTCGATGAGTTTCTGGGCTCTGCTGGTTCTTGGTCTGATCGCAGGCGGCACCATTCTGATCGGGTTACTGCTGGGCCGCTTGCGTGGGCTGAACAGCACCTTCCGGACTGCTCTGAGCATGCTGACCGCAGGCATCCTCGTCTTTCTCCTCGTCGAGATCCTCGGCGAGGCCACGGAGCAAACTGCCAACTCCGTGCACATTGCAGCAGCAGGCATAGGCTCGTTTGGCGCTGCCGGACTCCTGGTCGTCTCGCTGATAAGCGGGGTCCTCATAGGTTTCGTTAGCCTCGTTGTCGTGCAGCAAACCCTGATCCGGAAAGCCGCTACGGTCAGTACGGCGCGTCTTTCGTTCATGATCGCCGTTGCGATCGGCCTGCATAACTTGAGCGAGGGGCTGGCCATAGGACAATCGGCTGCCCTGGGCATGTACACGCTCGCCATCGGGCTGGTGATCGGTTTCGCGGTACACAACGCAACCGAAGGCTTTGGGATTGTCGGTCCCATGGTGCGTAAGGGAGAGATTGTACCGTGGGGGACTCTGCTCTTACTCGGGGCAATCGGTGGCGGGCCCACACTCGTAGGCACGCTCGCCGGTAGCCTTTGGACATCGGTACCACTATCCGTCTTCGTGCTGGCGCTGGCTGGGGGCGCTCTGATCTACGTACTCAAAGAACTCGTAGTCCAGGAACTCTTCTCCAGAATGCGGCGGCGAGAAACGGTACAGGCCTTGACGATAATCATGATCCCCCTCGTGTTGGGTTTCGCGATGGGGTGGAGTACCGAGCAGTTTGCCGAAAGCGCCACAGAGGGAGCCGAATCCCACGAGACTAGTTGATGTTCTCCAACCCCTGACGTAGTCGCCCGAAGATCCCACCCCTCTTCGCCGGGCGGTTCCGGTGGGTGTCGCTAACGTTGGTTACAATGCCTGCAGGTTCTCTTTGAAGAGGAGAAGGCGCATGGACGTGTTTGGCTTGGATATCGGCGGGTCGGGGATCAAAGGCGCACCCGTAAACACGGAGAGCGGCGAGCTTCTGGGGGAGCGGGTCCGGGTACCGACGCCGGAGGCGGCGACGCCGGACGAGGTGGTAGCGGCGGCGGTAGAGGTGATCTCGCACTCGGGCTGGGACGGTCCCGTGGGCTGCGGCTTCCCCGGTGTCGTCAAGGGTGGTGTCGTCTACACGGCGGCCAACGTCGCCCACGCGTTTATCGGCTTTGATCTGCAAACCCGGCTTCAGAAGGAGCTCGGGGCACCGGTACGCATAGTTAACGACGCCGACGCGGCTGGCCTCGCCGAGATGCGCTGGGGTGCCGGGCGTGGCGTCGAGGGAACGGTCCTGATGCTGACGCTCGGGACCGGCATCGGCACGGCGATTTTTATCGAAGGCAAGCTCGTCCCAAACACCGAACTTGGACACATCGAGATGCACGGTAGAGAGGCCGAACTTTGGGCCGCGGACCGCGTCCGCAAGGTCGAGGACCTTTCGTGGAAGAAGTGGTCCCGGCGGATCGAGGAATATCTACAGAGAATAGAAGCCCTGCTCTGGCCCGACCTCATCATAGTTGGCGGTGGCGTAAGCAAGAAATCGGAGAAGTTCTTGCCGAGAATAGAAACGCGCGCCAAAGTTGTGCCCGCCAAGATGCTCAACACCGCCGGGATAGCAGGCGCAGCCCTCGCCTATGTTCCCGAGACACCCGTCTCGCCCCGGCCACCGGCCGCGCCACCCGGGCCTAGGGTCCGCACCTAGCCAGCGTAGTGTTTACGGCCTGAGATCAAGGCTATCGCCTCCGACCGGCGCGCCGTGTCCTCCTCGAAGATCCCACGCGCCGCCGAGGTCACAGCAACGCTGCCCGTTGTCTCCGCGCGTCGCATCGTCATACAGCTGTGAGTGGCCTCGACGAGCACGATTGCGCCCAAAGAGCCCAACTTCCCATATACGGCGTCGGCAACCTGAGCCGTGAAGCGCTCCTGGAGCTGGGGTCTCCTGGCGTAGCCCTCTACCACGCGCGCC
>JAWWQA010000006.1:0-7824 GCA_033854695.1 Rubrobacteraceae bacterium | reverse complement strand
AGGGCGCGGGAACGTTTGACGTCGACGAAGACAAGCGTCTGGTCTTGGCCATCAAGGAGGAGGCGGGGGTGGACATCATGCACTCGTGCGAGGGTTATGCAAGGTGCTCCACCTGCCGCGTCGAGTTTTTGGAGGGCGAGCCGGAGGATATGACCCAGGCGGAGCTGAGGATGCTCGAGATGCGGGATCTTGTGGGGGAGGCGCGCCTCTCGTGCCAGATCCTCTGCGAGCATGACATGAAGGTGCGGGTGCTGATGACCGTGAGCGGTGTCGGAGCCAGCGACCCCGGTGGGTATCCCGAGGAGGAGATCTTCCCCGATCCCATCTATGATGACAGGCCGTATTAAGTAGCAAATTAGTCCTGCTTAGTCCTGCTTAACGAGAGGAGGAACGAGTGCCTGAGCTGGAAGTGGAGGGCGCGGGAACGTTCGACGTCGAAGAGGACAGGCGTCTGGTCCTGGCCATCGAGGAAGACGCGGGGGTGGACATCATGCATCAGTGCGGAAGTCATGCGCACTGCGCCACCTGCCGCGTCGAGTTTTTGGAGGGCGAGCCGGAGGACATGACCCAGGCGGAGCAGATGCTGCTCGAGATGCGGGATCTTCTGGGAGATGCGCGCCTCTCGTGCCAGATCCTCTGCGAGCACGACATGAAGGTGCGGGTGGTGATGACCGTGAGCTCTACCGGGGCCAACAGCCCTGGTGGGAAGCCCGAGGAGGAGATCACCCCCCCGCCCTCGTGGGTCGAGAGGCCGTATTAGAAGTTGGAAGACCCAGGTCGCGCTCACCGCACGATCCAAAGTTACTGTACAATAAAAGCCGGTAAGTGGGAAAGCCGGTAAGTGGGTTGCGATAACCGGTTTTTGACCAGGGGAAGGAGGTGATACAGAAGAATCGCAAGCCATCTAGCTAACCTCTAGCAATCTATCTCTCTTAATGTTACAAGACAGGAGAAATAGGGAATTAGAGGCTATTGATACGTTAAGGGGTCTAGCTGATGCGTTGAGGGGTCTAGCCAATACGTATCGGTACAGAGAAGGAGGAGAGATCTTTTGTACGAGAAGGACGGCGAGAAGTATTTCGTGGTGGACGGGCACATCCACTTCTGGGACGGGAGCCCGGAGAATCAGGCCAACATTCACGGCAAGCAGTTCATCGAGTGCTTCTACGGCTACCACAGCGCCCTAAGCCCCGAAGAGTACCTCTGGCCACAGGAGAAGTTCGAGAAGTACTCAGAAGAGGACATCATGCACGACCTCTTCGAGATCGGCTACGTGGACGTCGCGATTTTCCAGCCCACCTACCTCAAAGACTTCTACGTCAACGGGTTCAACACCACCGAGCAAGACGCGGTGCTAAAGGAGAAGTACCCGGATAAGTTCATACTCAACGGATCGTTCGATCCACGCTCCGGCGAGAATGGCTTGAAGGCACTCGAAGAACTGGTCAATCGTTACGACCTCAAGGGAGTCAAGCTCTACACCGCCGAGTGGTACGGCCGATCGAAGGGTTGGAGTCTGAAGGACTATTGGGCCAAGCGGTACCTGGAGAAGTGCGAGGAGCTCGGGGTCAAGAACATCCACGTCCACAAGGGCCCGACGATCACGCCCTTGAACCGCGATGCGTTCGATGTTAAGGACGTGGACGACGCAGCGACGGAGTTCCAGAACCTGAACTTCATAGTCGAGCACGTAGGGCTGCCGCGGCTGGAGGACTTCTGCTGGATAGCGGTCCAGGAGGCCAACGTCTACGGTGGGCTCGCGGTCGCGATGCCGTTCATCTACAGCCGGCCCAGGTACTTTGCGCAGATAATCGGCGAGCTCCTGTACTGGCTCGACGAAGACCGCATCCTCTTCGCCAGCGACTATGCGATCTGGCAGCCGAAGTGGCTGGTCGAGATGTTCGTTGACTTCCAGATCCCCGAGGATATGCAAGGCGAGTACGGGACGCTCACCCCGGACATCAAGCGCAAGATCCTGGGTCTAAACGCCGCGAGCCTGTATGACCTCGAGGTACCCTCTGAGGTTCCCCAGGAGGAAGCAGTGGCCGCCGGCGAGGCCGAGTACCCGGAGAAACCATATTAATGCCGACCGAGGCAGAGATCCTGGGCGCCCTCTCAGGCGTCCGGGACCCCGAATTGGACGAGCCCATAACGGATCTGAAATTCGTCGCTGACCTTCGGGTCGCGGAGGATGTGGTGGACGTCCGTCTCAGGCTCCCAACCCCCTTCTGCGCCCCCAACTTCGCTTACCTGATGGTCGCGGACGCCAGGGAGGCGGTGCTCTCGGTGCCCGGCGTGCAGCGCGCGCGGGTGACCCTCGACGACCATCACGCGTCTAGCGAGATCAACGCCGGCATGGCCGACGAGCGGGGCTTCGAGGGCACCTTCCCCGGGAATACCGAAGGGGAGAGCCTGGACGAGCTGCGCACCATCTTCCGCCGCAAGGCCTTCATCTCCCGCCAGGAGAAGCTTTGCCGGACGCTTCTAGCCGCGGGATACTCCGCTGCGGAGCTCGCGCAGACGCAGCTCGGGGAGGTACCCGCTTCCGAGGCGAAGGAGAAGTACCTGAGCCGCAGGGAAGAGTTCGGGCTGGACGTATCCGCGAAGGCGCCGCTCGTGGTGGACCCCGACGGCAACCAGATCCCCAAAGATGCGGTCGTGGAGCATCTCAGGTTCGCCCGCATAACCCGGGTAAGCATTGAAGGAAACGCCGGGATGTGCCGGGGGCTTTTGGCAACCCGTTACGGAATCCCCGACCCTGAGGAGGCAACCCCGTGAAAGCAGCACGATTGTACGAATATGACGAGCACATAGGTTCCGAGCCGCTACAGCTCGATGAGATAGAAGAACCAAAGATCGAAGGTCCCCTCGACGTGATCATCAGGATCGGAGGTGCGGGCCTCTGCCGAACGGACCTTCACATTATCGAGGGCCAGTGGGCACCACTGACCGGCATCGAGCTGCCCTACACTTTGGGACACGAGAACTCCGGCTGGATCCAGGAGGTCGGCTCCGCGGTCTCGCACGTGGAGGTTGGCGACGCGGTCATCTTGCACCCCTTGATGACCTGCGGCCTCTGTAGGGCGTGCCGGGACGGGAACGACATGCACTGCGAGAACGCCGCCTTCCCCGGCATCGACACCGACGGGGGCTTCGCGGATCTCCTCAAGACCAACGGCCGGGCGGTAGTGAAGCTGCCCGAGGGCGTGGAGCCGCAGGACGTGGCCGCCCACGCCGACGCAGGGCTCACCGCCTACCACGCGGTGAAGAAGGCCGCACCGATGCTGTATCCCGGCACCAGGGCCGTGGTCATAGGCGCCGGGGGCCTAGGGCACATCGGCATCCAGTCGCTCAAGGCGATCACCGCCGCCGAGGTCATCGTCGTAGACCGCTCCGAGGAGGCGCTGGAGGTGGCCGGGCGGCTCGGCGCCGATGAGACCGTCGTGGCCGACGGCTCCCACGTGGACAAGGTGGTGGAGATGACCGACGGCAAGGGGGCGGAGGTCGTTCTCGACTTCGTCGGCGAGATGGGCGCCGAGAAGGACGGGTGGAACATGACGGGCGGCGGCGGGTCACACTTCATCATCGGCTACGGCGGCACGGTCGAGGTCCCAACCATAGACATCATCTCCACCGAGCGCAACGTCGTCGGCAACTTGGTCGGTACCTACAATGACCTGGCCGAGCTGATGACGCTGCAGGCCCAAGGCAAGGTCAGCCTGCAAACCCACACTTACTCGCTCGACGCGGTCAACGATGCGGTCAACGATCTCAATCAAGGCCGCATGCCGGGCGGTAGGGGCATCCTAGTTCCAGAGGGCGCCACAGCCTGACGGCTGTTTTTAGTTAGGAGAGACGACGGCCCGGACCTCGCGAGGTCCGGGCCTGCTCTGATAAAGAGCATAGAAGGAGGCAAGCAGATGAAACTTAGACCGGTAGGAAAGCGGGCTCTGGTAGAGCCGGTAGAACAGGAGGAAAGGACGGCCTCCGGTATCGTGCTACCCCAAACGGCCAGAGAGAAGCCGCAGATCGCGAGGGTTATAGCGATCGGTGACTTAGAGAATGGGAGGATAAGCGAAGGCGATCTGGTGGTCTTCGCCAAGTACTCTGGCACCAAGATCAACCTGGACAACAAAGACTACTTGATCTTGGATTCCGACGACCTCCTCGGGGTCGTCGAAGAGTAGCGTTTGACCGGAGAGATCTCTTAAGAGAGTGTCAAAAGCTGTGATTTGTGTGAGTTCGTAATTCATTCGATGAAGGAGGTCAGGCAATGGCACCCAAGAAGCTAAGGTTCGACACCGCCGCGCGCCGGTCACTCGAGGCGGGCGTGAACAAACTGGCCGATGCGGTCAGAGTGACGCTTGGACCCAAGGGCCGGTACGTGGTCTTGCACAAGCCGTTCATCTCGCCGACCGTCACCAACGACGGCGTGACCATCGCGCAGGAGATCGACCTAGAGGACATTTTCGAGAACCAGGCGGCGCAACTGGCCAAGGAGGTAGCTACCAAGACCAACGACGTCGCAGGCGACGGGACTACTACTGCGCTCGTTCTAGCCCAGACCATCGTGCGTGAGGGCCTGAAGAACGTGGCCGCGGGCGCGAACCCAGTCATCCTCAGGGGTGGCATCGAGAAGGCCGTCGAAGTTGCCGTTGAGGCGATAAAGGCCCAGGCGCAGGAGATCTCCGGCAGGGACGAGGTCGCCCGGGTAGGCGCTATCTCCGCCCGCTCGGACGAGATCGGCGAGATTATTGCTGAGGCCATCGATAAGGTAGGCAAGGATGGGGTGGTCAACGTCGAGGAGGGCCAGACCCTCGGAATGGAGCTAGAGTTCACCGAGGGGATGCAGTTCGACAAAGGCTATGTCTCCCCGTACTTCGTCACCGATCAGGAGCGCATGGAAGCAGTACTCGACGACCCCTACATCCTGATCGCCAACCAGAAGATCAGCAACGTCCAGGATCTGTTGCCGGTCCTCAACCAGGTCATGCAGAGCAAGCGGCCTCTTTTGATCATCTCGGATGACCTAGAGGGCGAGGCGTTGGCCGCGCTCATAGTCAACAAGCTGCGTGGGACGTTCAACGCGGCGGCGATAAGGTCTCCGCTCTTTGGCGATAGGCGCAAGAGGATGCTGGAGGACATCGCCATCCTCACCGACGGCGAGGTCATCACCGAGGAGCTGGGTTTGAGGCTCGAGAACACGCGGCTCAACCAGCTCGGTCGAGCCCGCAAGGTAGTCATCACCAAGGACGACACCACCATCGTGGGCGACGCCGGCGACCCTGAGAAGATCCAGGGCCGGATCAACCAGATCAAAGCCGAGCTCGAGCTCACCACCTCGGACTACGATCGGGAGAAGCTGCAAGAGCGCCTGGCGAAGCTGGTCGGCGGCGTGGCGGTCATCAAGGTCGGTGCGGCGACCGAGACGGAACTCAGAGAGAGAAAGCACCGCGTCGAGGACGCTCTGAGCGCGACCCGGGCGGCGCTTGAGGAAGGCATCGTACCAGGCGGCGGCGTGGCACTGTTGCACGTCCAAGGGCCCGTGGCCGAGCTGCTTGACTCCCTTGACGGTGACGAGCGCACCGGCGCGAGGATCATCCACCGGGCGCTGGAGGAGCCCATCCGCCAGATAGCGGTCAACGCTGGAGCTGAGGGCTCCATCGTGGTGGAAAAGGTTAGGGCCCAGGGCGGCAACATAGGCTTCAATGCCCTGACCGGCGAGTACGAGGACCTGGTTGCAGCGGGCATCATCGACCCCGCGATGGTCACCAGGAGCGCCTTGCAGAACGCGTCCTCCATCGGCAGCCTGATCGTGACCACCGACGTGGTCGTAGCCGAGCCCGAGCAGGGACTCGGCGCGGCAGCGAGAGTCAAAGCCGGCATGGACATGGACGTGCTCTAAGGATCCTCAAAAGGACCTCTTGGACTTGATCTCTCTTTAGACTTCCTCTAAGCTGTAAGGTAGAGATGAGTTGGTGCTGGGGAGGAGGTAATCGAGGAACTCTTTAGAAGCGTTACAGGTAGTTGCGCGTTAGCTCAAGTAACGGAACGTAATCGGGAATGGAGAAGAAGTCTTGATTATACGGATAGATAAGCTACAGGTAGAGATGCCGGTAGCCAGCGAACCAGACCCAGACGCCGCCGCGGCGGTCCAGGAGCTTCTGGGCGGGCGCTTTGGCGAGATGTCTACCTTTATGAACTACACCTTCCAGTCGTTTAATTTCCGCGGTCGCAAGAAGGTCAAGCCGTTCTACGACCTCATCGCCAACATCGCCACCGAGGAGTTCGGGCACGTCGAGCTTGTGTCGGCGACTGTAAACGGCATGCTCACTGGTGCTTCGGACGGCGACGACATACACGAAGCGCCGTTGAAGTCCTACAAGGGCGTAGGCAACCCACACCACTTCATCAACACCGGCCTGGGGGCGCTGGCGGGCAACTCGCTAGGTCAGGGCTGGAATGGTGAGTACGTGTTCAACTCCGGCGACCTGGTGCTCGACCTTTTGCATAACTTCTTCCTGGAGAACGGGGCGCGGATGGCCAAGATCCGGGTCTATGAGATGACGGATCATCCTGTCGCCCGCCAGATGCTGGGCTACCTCTTCGTGCGTGGCGGGGTTCACGCGCTGGCCTACGCCAAGGCGCTCGAGGAGCTCACCGGCGTAGATGTAAAGAAGATGCTGCCGATCCCGGCAGTCCCTGACTCGGCCTTCAAGGAAGCCCAGCCGTACACCAACCAGGGGTTGCACGGCAAGCTCTACCGCTTCAGCCCGGACGACTTCAAGGACATCTCCGCGATCTGGAAGGGTGAGCACCCGATAGACGGGACACCTCTCGAGGTCGAGGATGGGCCGCCCGAGGGCGCAGATCCGGCCGATCCGCCGGAAGAGAAGGTAGTCTCGGCTCCGGGCCTCAACTCCGACGAGCTACAGGAGATAGCCCAGCGCCTCATGAAGAACATGTAAGGTCCCTTCAAAGAAAAGCCACGTAGGGGCGGCGGAAGACCACTTCCTACGCCCCTACAGCTATCCAACGGTCTAAGGGATCCAACGCTCTAAGGGCTAGCAATCAGCCGGAAGACCGGCCCGTGCAGGGTACCATTAGCTGAGCCGGTCTTTCATTTCCTGAGCCGTTTACGCTTCACGTTTTCTCGCTCCGCTCTGAACCGCCATCGGCACATAAGGTTCGAAAAGACTCCAGGGCGATTTCCTTACGAGGAGGTTGCCGGGCTAGTCGGACAGACCTTCGAGTTTTGTGGCGAAGCTCGACGTAACTGTGATCTCAGATATTTGAGTACGCTCCGGGTAGAATATGGCCTCGAATGTGTATGCAGCAAGAGAAAAAACATGTAGAAGAGAGATTGAGGATGGCCGGCCTGCGGGTGACCCCGCAGCGGCGGGCTGTGTGGGCTGCGTTTAGTGGAGGAGAGAGAGGGCATCTCACCGCTGACGAAGTATATGAGCTTGCACGGCACGAGCTACCCGAGCTGTCGCGATCCACTGTGTATAATTCACTGGCGGAACTGGTGCGCGCCAAGCTCTTGCGGACAGTCAAAGGATTCGGAGCAGTACGCTATGACCCGAACCTGGACCCGGATCACCACCACTTCCACTGCCAGGGATGCGACAGGCTCTACGACGTGCACCTTCAAGGGGTTGAACATCTCCAGCTTCTAGAGGAAGAAGGGTTCGTAGTTGACCGGAAGACCGTGCTCTTTGAGGGCTACTGTTCGTTGTGTTCTTCGCAAGCAGTTAGATAACCTCGTGTTGTAGATTCTCCAAGATGTGAGGCAAAGCTGCGATTCTCTGACTGGAGCTAGGA
>JAWWQA010000005.1:0-8427 GCA_033854695.1 Rubrobacteraceae bacterium | reverse complement strand
CGGTCGCGGATGTCGGCGTTTACGAACTCAGCTTCCACCGGTATCCACGGCGGTCTGCCGTTGCGATGGGTCTGAGGTTCGAGGTTGTCGAAGATGCGAACTTCGTAGCCCTCGCTCAGGAGCAGGTCAGAGAGGTGCGAGCCGATCAAACCGGCGCCACCGGTTACCAGAGCGCGCTTGCCGCCGGGCCTGTGTGTCATCGCTCGCTACCTCCCAAAGACGTCGCTCATGCTACTGGGTCCGGCAAACTGGCCGAGACCTGCTCATCCCACGCCGGCCACCGCTCCGCCGTGGCGCTAGCACGCAGATCCGCGGGACCTTCCCGTAAGCGAGTCCCTTCTGCCGCCTGGCTTCCCGCAAGAGGTACGCCGGGTTAAAGATCGGTGGTTCCGCGTAGTTCTCGTGGCCCAGGATGGGAGCTGCGTTCGACGGGTAGTAGGCACCACCTTCGTGTTCCGGTTCATGCAGTCTCTTCCTTCCCGCGCCCGTACAGACCGAGGCTCTCCATAGCGGCGCGGGTCGCTGCCAGGTCGCCGCGGTGTTCTATGAGCTGTCGCAGATGCTCGAGGTCTTCGACCTCGTCGACATCGAAGGTAGTCTCGAGCCGGCCGACAGAGAGCCCGGCGTGTTCGGTCCGGGCGATGATGTGGTCCAGCTCGGTGCCGGCGCTCATGGAAATGCCGTGGAATACGTCGTGCCAGCCGCGCATCCCGATCAGGTAGTAGCCGCCATCGTAGGTTGGCCCGAAGACGAGGTCGTGCCGTTCGAGCTCGCGGAAGGCCTGGACGACGACCTCGACGGTGAGGTGGGGCGAGTCAGAGGCTATCAAGACGACCCGCTCCTCTCCACGGTCAGCAGCTCCCAGAAAGAGCTCCCGTTGGCGCTCTGTCAGATCTCCTTCTTTCTGGAACAAGATCCGTACCTCGCGCTCGCCCCAACCTATCAAAGGCGAGATGTCGTCCCACGCATCAGTGGGCGTAACGTACCAACCGCACTCGAACGGCGCATCCGCAAAACGGGCGCCGAGATCCTGCAAAAACGCTCCGTAGAGCGCAACGGCAGCCTCGTGGCCTATGATCTGCCCGAGTCGTGTCTTGGCCAGCCCCATCCGGGGCGCTTTAGCAATGATGTAAAGCACATCGTCCATTAACGCCCCTCCTTCGAAAGCCTTCCGGCACGTTCCCGCGGTACCCAGCGAGAGTAGCGAAGTATAGTCGAGATGATGTACCAACCGGCCTTCACGCTCCCTTTGAGGGTACCACCAACCTTCGAGGTGCCGCCGGACCGCCTGCGATGTCTTACCGGCACTTCTCGATAGCGATAGTCCGCTCTAGCAGCCTTCACCATCATCTCGACCGGCCAGCCGTAGGTCATCTCCCGCATCTCCAACGCGAGAAGGTCTTCGCGCCGTATCGCTCGGAACGAGCCTAAATCGCTGACCTTCACACCGTAGATGCTGTGCATCAAGAAGGCAGCGAGGCGGTTGCCGAGAACCTGCTGCGTGGTCATCGAGCCGGGCTCGCGCGAGCCGAGCGTACGCGAGCCGACTACCAGGTCCGCCTCGTCCGAGAGGATCGGCTCTAAAATGCGGGAGAGGTCATCGGGATCGTCGGCGGAGTCTCCGTCCAGCAGGACGATCACACCGGCTTCCTCGGCGGCGAGGACACCGGCGAGGCAAGCGTAGCCGTAGCCGCGTCGCTCTTCGCGTACGACGCTCGCTCCGGCCTGCCAGGCGATCTCCCCCGTACCGTCGGTCGAGCCGTTGTCAACGACGACGACGCGGTGGAGCGCTACAGTCCTCTGGCCGCGCAAGGCTTCAACCACTCGGGCTATTGACGAGGCTTCGTCGAGCGCCGGGATGACGGCGACTATGCGTGGAAGGTTACGGAAGTCCTCGTCTCCGATCGAATGGTCAGAGGGAGCTCTCGCCACACCCGACGCGTCCTTGCTCGCGTTATTCGGGGCTTTTTCTCTACGTTGCATACATTATTGTTACGGATCGACCCACACGGCGGATCTTACCAACCATCGACAATTCTTTACAAGACGCTAAACAATCGGCCTTCGCGGCTGGTGGCGCTTCACCAGGGTGATGCTTCGCCGTTACCTGGCATTATTGGGAGGAGCACGCCGAGGAGGAGTATAAAAGTAGTGTAAGAGGACGGGGTCTCTATGCCCGGCGCAGCGTGAGGTAGAAGCGCGTACCCTCGTCGATCTCGCTCTCGACGCTGATCTGGCCGCCGTGGGCCTCGATGAGACCTCGCGCTATGGCGAGTCCAAGCCCGGCGCCGGGGGCGCCGTCCTCTTTTCGGCGGGTTCGCGACTTCTCACTCCGGAAAGAGCGCTCGAAGACGCGCGGCAGGTCGTCGGGGGCCATGCCCTCGCCGGTGTCGGATACCTCGACCCGCACCACCTCCCCATCGGGCTGGGCGCGCAAGGCGACTGTGCCGTCGGCTGGGGTGTGACGGAGGGCGTTGGAGACCAGGTTGTATAGCACGCGCTGGAGCTTTGGCGGGTTCATCAGCACGGGGTCTACTCCGTCGGAGACCTCTCCGACGAGGCGTACGCCTTGACGCTCAGCCTGAGGATGAAAACTCGAGAGGGTGTCGGAGATCAGATCGTGGAGCGAGGCCTCTTCCAGCTCCAGTCGCAGCACACCAGCGTCGATCTGGGCGACCTCGAAGAGGTCGTCCACGAGCCGGCCGAGGTTCATAAGCTCGTTGCGAGCCGAGGAGAGGTAGCGTTCCTTCGTCTCTTCTTCGGCGGCGACGCCGTCGGCTACCGCCTCTATCAAGGCTCGCACGGAAGCGAGCGGGGTGCGCAGGTCGTGCGAGACGGCTGCTATCAGGTCTCGCCTGGCCTTCTCCATGTCGCGCTCGCGTTCCGCTGCCTCTTTAAGCACCCTGGCCATGCGATTGAAGTCGGCGGAGAGCTGGGAGATCTCGTCGTGCCCTTCGATGGGTAGCTCTGCCTCGAGCTTGCCATCCGCCAGTTGCGCCGTTCCCTTGCGTACCCGCCCGATGCGCCGAGCCATCGGTGACGCCCCATAGAGGCTGAAGCCTACCGACAGCAGCGCGGCGAAGAGGAGCATCGTCAGCAGGATCGAAAGGTCGTGCCCCGATATGAACATGGCTCGGGCCCCGGCCAGCACCATTCCGACGAGCAGCAAGCTGCAGATCAGGCCGGTGCCCACGAGCTGACCTCGCACGCCCCCGACACGACCGAGCACGGCCGGCCGCATCAAGAGCAACGCCAAAAGCCCGACTCCGCCCCCAACGGCGAGGAGTAGCCACGCCACGGCGCCGAGATTCTCCCCCGGCACGCCGAACAAGGTCGCCGCGAAGAGGAGTGTGATCCCCAAAGAACCCGCGAAAAACAGCAGTGCGGCGCTAGCGATCTGAAGGGTCTTCTTCACTCGCCGTTGAACCGGTAGCCAACGCCCCACACGGTCTGGAGGTAGCGCGGTCGTGCGGGATCCGTCTCTATCTTCTCGCGCAGTCTGCGGACGTGCACGGTCACCGTGCTCGTCTCGGCGGCGAAGGTGTAGCCCCAAACCGCATCCATCAGCTGGTCGCGCGTAAACACCTGCATGGGACGGGAACCCAGGTAGTAGAGCAAGTCGAACTCCCGCGCCGTGAGCGTCACGAGCGCGCCCCGGACCGTCACCTCCCGCGAGTTCGGGTCGATCCGCAGCTCGTCGAACGCGAGCACTTTCTCTTTCACCCCGCCGGGCGTGGTCTCGCTCGCCCGCCGGAGCACCGCCCCGACCCTGGCGACCAGCTCGCGCGGGGAGAAGGGCTTGACCACGTAATCGTCGGCGCCCAGGCCGAGACCCACGATCCGGTCCTCCTCTTCACCCCGGGCCGTCAGCATGATCAGGGGCACCCGCCCCTCCACCCTTAGCTGGCGACACACCTCGATCCCGCCTAGCTTCGGCAGCATCAGGTCGAGCACGACCAGGTCCGGCCGTTCGCGCCGGTACAGCCACAGCGCCTCTTCGCCGTCGGCGGCCGAAACGACCGTGTAACCATCGCGTCGCAGGTACCGGTCCACAACCTCCCGAATGTTAGGCTCGTCGTCGACCACCAGTATCTTCGCCACGAGTTTTCCTTTCCCTCACCGGGTTTCTATTATAGCGTCGTTAGCGTCACGCACGTGTTTCGGCCTGTTCTTCGAGGCGAATCTGTGTTCGGAGCCAAGGTCCTGCTCTTGCAGCATGCTCGATCCAAGCAGCAGATCGTCCTTAACACTCATCTACCATGCACGGATGGTAGCCATTGAACCTTACGCAGCCGTTTCTAATTCCTTACGAGAGGCTTAACACCATTCCGGTCGACGCCGCTACCGCGCGGGCACCCCAATCACCACGCGCTACACGTACCATGTGCCACGGTGCTCCGCTGCTACAGTAGCCTTGGCACTTTGCTTCGCGCAGCTTGAACTCCTGGCACGGTGATCGTGGCCTTCTTGCAGAGAGTAACCGTTGGCATTGACCTACTTTCGCGGACTACTCAGAGTTCCGTGGCTCCCGGTACAGCTCAACCTGCGCCGGAGCCACTCGTCGCTCGGTTACCGCAGCCCTATGGAGTACGAGGAGTCTACAGTGTGATTTGCAACTCTAACAAGAGCGCAACACAGCGTTGCAGCGTGTTGACTAGCGGCGAACGCGCGAGGGTTTCCTGCCAGGCTTCCTGTAAGATCGGTTCGTCGGCGTCGGTGCTTACGTAGAGCGTGCCGCTTATCGTCTCGAAGCCCGGGTGGCCCGTTTCGCCAACCACACCTAAAAAAACGAGAGGGTTGTTCAGACGACCGGAAATACTGGCTTCCAGCGCGTCTATCACGATGCCACGCCGCCCGGTGTGCGTTGCAAACCCGGTAATGAGATCGCTGCCGAGCGCGCCCAACAAGTACTCGACAGCGCTGGGATGTGGATCGGCCTCTTTGAAGCTGGCCTGCCCATAGACCACGAACGCCTGGTTGCGCGTGTAGGCGGTTGCCCTGTTCTCGCCTGTACCACGTACGCGTGCCGTCCAAGTATAGTGTGCTCCGGCATCCAGATCGTAGGACGCAAGAGCTCGAGCCTTCACGTCCTTGTGACCCTCAGATCCCGAATCCTCCACGTCTGCTATTCCTCACTACTCATTCTTCTCGACCAAAGGACTTTCATATCTGGTTAGTCAAGCGTTCCGAGTCTTTGTAACCCCGGCTCGGATTGCTCCCCATACTGATTGCGCAAAACGGCAGCGGCTTGCGTCATCGTTTCCAGTTTGCGCGTGATGATCTGGGTACTGTTCATCGGGCGGCTCGAGAACGTGCCGAAGCCGCAATCGGGATTGAGGAAGATGCGCTCCGGGGGCAAGTATTGTAATGCTTCTTCGGCACGCGACACGACCGCATCGACGGGTTCGACCTCTTCGGTGCGCGGGTTGATGACGCCCAAGCCCAACTCTTCATTTTCTCGAATTGCGCTTGAGCCCAAGAGTGCGCCCAACTCGCCGGCGCGTGGCGTTGCGAACTCGAGGACGAGCTGTTGCACGTTGAGCCGCTCCAGATACGGCACAAGCGGATGATAAGAGCCCTTCAACAAGATCTCCTCTTGCCGGCTCCAGTTGCCCCGACAGACGTGCAGACCGAGCCGCATACCGTTCTCTTCCCGATCCAGGCCGTCCACGACGCGGTTGATCAAGCCGACCGCGAACTCCAGCTCTTCCGCCGGGTCTTTGCGAGCAGCTAGTGCAGCGCACATGAAGGTGCGTGTCTGGCCCTGCGTGAAGACCAGCTCGGTAAGCACCGGCTCGTCGAACTGGACGAAATCGGCGCCCACATCGCGCAGCTCCCGAACTTCCTCGCGCAGGATGCGCACCACGTCTTCGGCCAGGTCTTCTTTCGTGGGATACACCGCGCGTGTCGCTTCCTTGACCCACATGGCGCGCGTCAGCAAATATGGGCCGGGCAAAGGGATCTTGATCGGGCGCTCGGTGTGCCGGCGCAAGAACAGATATTCATCCAAAGCCAGCGGCATGCGCCGTTCGATCCTGCCGACGCAGGTGGGGTTTTTGATCGCGAACGCGGGCACGTCGAGCGTTTGTAGGATGCGCTCGAAACCGGCCTTGTCTTCGACGATATCGAGCATCTCGGCGAGCGTCATGAGGCGTACCCCGTCCAGTTTTTCGGCGACGAACGAGTAGAAGTTGTCGCGGCGCTGCTCACCGTCGGTCACGATGTCTACCCCGGCGTCTTCCTGTTGCCGGAGGACCTCGAGAACGGCGGCGCCGGCCACCCGCTCGAACTCCTCCTCCGGGGTCGCGCCACGTTGCTTCTGGCGCTGGGCGCGGAGCACCTCCGGGGAACGCGGCCAACTACCGACGGTCGTGACCGGAAAGAGTGGCAGATCTTTCATGGTGAGATTCGATCCTGGAAGAAGCCTTGTTGCTCTGCCGCTTCCGTGAGCGCGGCGTAGCTGCTCGTGCGTCCGGGCAACCACTCTTTGAGCCCCTCCATATCCATCATCTCACGGTGCTCGGGGTTATCGTAGCTCATGCGGAAGAGCACCTCTCTCCAGCGCTCCTCTTCTTCGGCCGGAAAGCTCTCCAGCACCGTAAAGTTGCAATGGTCGAAAGGCTGCGTCGTGGTCAGGGACACGAGCGCTTCGGGATCGGCGGTGCCATCAGCTTGCCAGTTCTGCCAGTTCAGGTCGAGCAGGGCGCAGGCATCGCTCTCGCCTTGTTGCAGGCTGCGCAGCGCATCGAGTTCGCCGCCGACATGGTCGCCGTGTTTGCCCACCATCACGTCGAAGCGCCGCACCGTGAAGTCCTCGTATGGTCTCAGACTATAGCTTTGCAGCAGATGCAAAGGAAGCAGCGTCGCCTGCGGCGAATCCTGAGCGCCCGTCGCCACTGTTTTGCCGCGCAGATCTTCTATGCTTTCGATGCCACTGTCGCGGCGCACGATGAGGTGCGTCACGCGGTCACGGTCGGTGTCGCGCATGGCGAGAGCGCGGCACCCGCCGTTGCTAAGCCGCTGCGCGTCCACCCACGCCAGAGGCGAGTTCCAAGCGATGTCGATATGCCCCTTCAGCAGCGCATCCACCTGCAACTCGTAGTTTGAGTAGAAGACGTAGTCCATCGGGTAGCCTTCGGACTTGAAAAAGTCCTTGATGATGTCCCAGATCACTACCACCTTCGGATCGTAGACCACAGCCCCGATGAGGATCGGAGAACGCATTCTGTAGCTCCTTTGTCCGCTCAAAACAGCTCCATGCCGCACAACGCGCGACCGATGAAATCGTGCAGAACGTCGGAGGTCGGCGCCATCACGCTCGCAGCGCGGCCGTCGCGGAAGTTGCGCTCCAGGGTCAGGTGCTTGCTGAACGCCGCGCCTCCACACGCTTGCATACCCAGATCGGTCACACGCATCGCAGACTCTGCAGCGGCGGCTTTTGAGGACAGAACCAGCAACATCGCGTTTGGCGCGTCGCTCTCCACGGCGTCCAGGGCGCTCACCAGGTGTGCCCGTGCGCGATCGGTTTCGATCCGCATCTGCGCAAGGCGCGCGCGCAAGTTCGGCAAGTCCGCCAGACGGCTGTTCATGTGCTCGAGGCGTGCCGCGGTAAGGTGCTTGGTCGTAGCATGCGTGGCAGCTTCCGCGATACCTACCGAAATGGCCGCGTTTCCCAGGTTGAACCAGGGCAAAACCTCTAGCATGCGCGGGAAGCCCTGGCCCGGCTCACACAGCGCGCGTTCGGTTGGGATCTGGCAATCCTCCAGCACCATCGGGGCGCTCGCGTTGCCGCGCATCCCCAGGCTGTCCCATGCGCCGCTCACCCTAAAGCCCTCGTCGTCGTTGCGCACCAGATAGAGGACGGTGTCGCCTACTTCCACCTCGGCGGGTATGCGGGTCGAGACTACGTAGCCGTCCGCCTCGCCCGCCGAGGTCACAAAAGACTTCTGCGCACTGAGAACGACCTGGCCATCGTTCTGTGTCGCCTGGCTCACGGGCGCCCAGAAGTGGCTGCGCGAGCCTCTCTCGCTCCACGCCAGGGTGGACAGATGGTCGCCGCGGGCCACCTGCCGCAGCGTATCCTCGTGGCTGCCGGCATGAGCCGTGTAGCAGGCGCAGCCACACAGGTGCATCAAATAAACCATCGCCGTCGAGGCGCAGCGCTGCGCGATCTCATCGAGCGTAGCGCACGCGACGCGCATGCCCTGCCCCTGGCCGTCATAGTCGGTGGGAATGGTAAGACCCAGCCATCCGGCTTGTGCCAGCGCGTCCAGCGCCTCGCGTGGGAATCGTGCTTTCTCGTCCACGTCGGCTGCGTAAGGTGCGATCTGCTCATCAGCAATGCGACGAAGATCTTCGATCCTCGCCGTTTGTTCCTCATCCAGACGATACATAGCAATCCTCCCACCAAATCTCGATAAGTCCTGG
>JAWWQA010000004.1:0-4288 GCA_033854695.1 Rubrobacteraceae bacterium | reverse complement strand
CACGGCATGAACGCCTCCACCTTCGCCGCGAGGGTGATCACGTCGACCCGGTCGGATACGGTTTCGGCTGTGGTGGGCGCCGTCGGTGCGCTCAAAGGACCACTACACGGAGGCGCGCCCGGCCCTGCCCTGGATCTGGTCTTCGAGATCGGGGAGGCTAACCGGGCGGAGCCTTATCTGCGGGAGAAGCTCGAGCGTGACGAGCGTCTCATGGGCTTCGGCCACCGCGTCTATAAGGTCCGGGATCCTCGTGCCGAGGTGCTCTCGAGAGCTGCGGAGCGCCTGTACGAAACAGGCGAAGAGGCGCCCCTCTACGAGCTGGCGCGAAGTGTAGAGAACACGGCGGTCGAGCTGCTCGCCGAGTATAAGCCGGGCCGCAACCTGCAGACCAACGTCGAGTTCTACACTGCTCTGCTACTGCATGGGCTGGGACTACCTACGGAGCTCTTCACCCCCACCTTCGCCATAGGGCGGGTGGCGGGTTGGACGGCGCACTGCATGGAGCAGCGGGCTTCGGACCGTCTCATCCGGCCGCAGTCTGCGTACGTTGGGGCTAGAGACAGAAGTTGGATACCGCTAGAGGAGCGGTGACCCTCGTGCAGGCTACTACGCTGGCGAGGAATAGACGGGCAACAAAAAGCCCCCGGTGTTGAACCGGGGGCCGTACCCTTAGAGCTTACGCAGGTATCTGGTATTTCAGCACGTCCGCCTGCAACTACCGGAGAGGCAGATAGATGTATAACCCAGGATCCCGCAGGGCTTTCAGTGAGTCTAGGTCAGAGCCACCTCTCCCAGAAGATACCCGCGACTACTACTTGATGCGTCTATCTGGATCACCTCCTCTCCGTGCCGTCAACATGGGGAAGTGTACTACTCATCTTCTTATCCTACAAGGGGGGTTCTTAAGATTTGTTTCGCTCTAAAATCCGGTGCCTCAGGAGGTCAAAGGCGCGGTTGGCGCTTCGCTCGCGGATGGCCTCGCGCGAGCGTCTCCAGGCCGAGAGATCCAACCTTTCCACCACCGTCCCGCTCTCGTCCGAGATCCCGACGAAGATGAGCCCGACCGGCTTCTCTTCCGTCCCTCCGTCGGGGCCGGCGACGCCGGTGACCGAAAGCCCGTAGTCGGTCCCGGCAACTTTGCGGACCCCCTCGGCCATCGCCCGCGCCACCGGTTCCGAGACAGCCCCGTGCTCGACAAGCATCTCGCGCGGCACCCCGAGGAGTCGCTCCTTTGACTCGTTGGAGTACGTAACGAGGCCCTCTATAAAGTACGCAGACGAGCCGGCTCTATCGGTCAGGCGCTTGGCGAGGAGGCCACCGGTGCAGCTCTCGGCGAGCGCTAAGGTGGCTCCCCACTCCGTAAGGAGCTTTCCTACGGCGTCCTCGAGGGTCTCGTCGTCCTCGCCGAAGTAGTAGTCCCCGAGGCGGAAGAGAATCTCCTCGGCGACGGGCTCTATCTTCTTCTCGGCCTCCTCGGGCGTGCCGGCCCTGGTGGTGATGCGGAGGCGGACCTTACCCTGCCCGGCCAAAGGAGCGACAGTTGGGTCCGAGGCGTCCAGGAGATCCTGGACCTTTTCTGCCAAAGCGGACTCGCCGAGTCCAGTAAACCAGAGGGTGCGAGAGACAATAGAGCCCTCACTTCGCTCTTTGATCAGGGGCTCGAGCGTCTCCTCGAACATGCCCTTCATCTCTCCTGGCACGCCGGGGAACGTAGCGACTAAAGCACCGTCGAGCTCCAGAAGCGCGCCCATCGCCGTGCCCAGAGGGTTAGGGATGAGCCTTGTTCCTTCAGGGAAGAGGGCTTGCTTGTAGTTCGAGGGGGTCGGCTCGCGGCCGAAGCGGGCGAACATCTCGTCCACGTGGCGCCTCGCCTCGGAATACTCGACCATCTCGCGACCCGCCGCTACACCCAGGCACTCGTTGGTCAGGTCATCTGAGGTAGGTCCCAGGCCGCCCGTGGTAATGACGAGGTCCGCCCGGGATGCGGCCTCCTGAAGGGCGGCGGTAATGCGATGCTTGTTATCTCCGACGGTGGTATGGCGATAAATGGAGACACCCAGAGCGGCGAGCCGACTGCTCAGCCAGGTCGAGTTGGTGTCTAAGAGATCTCCGAGGAGTATCTCGGTCCCGATGGTCAGGATCTCAGCGCTCCTTATGACGCCAGCGTTCTCGTCTGTTTCCGTCTGCGGCTCGGCTGCGTTAATCTTTTCGTTTTGCATCCCAATATTCTACAATCCCCGCCATGAACGACGACGCCCTCCTCAAAGACGCCGAAAGTTACGCCCGGGAACGACTCTCCGACAAGCGCTACGACCACACTTTGCGTGTCGCCGACACCGTCGAGCGCCTCGCCAAACTCCACGGACTCGACCCGCGGAGAGCGCGTCTCGCCGGCCTTCTGCACGACACAGCCCGGGAAGTGGGGAAAGAGGAGCTTCTGCGGGTGGCCCAGGAACAGAATTTGTCCCTAGACGACTTCGAGCGCGAGCGGCCCATACTCCTGCACGGTCCCGTGGCCGCGGAGCTTTCGCGGAAGGAGCTGGGGGTGGAGGACGCGGAGGTACGGGAGGCGGTACGGGTTCACACGACGGGCGAGCCTGGGATGGATCAGCTAGCGCTCGCCCTGTACGTGGCCGACAAGATCGAACCCGGCCGCGACCAGCCAGGCGTGGAGGGCTTGCGCAAGCTCGCCCTCAAAAGCCTGCGCCGCGCCGCGATGGCCGCTCTAGAAGGCTCCATCTCCCACAACCAAGAGCGTGGCCGCCCAATCCACCCTAAGAGCCTCGAAACCCTGCAGTGGCTAGAAAACTCCGGACGTAAAAACTCTGGCGAAGCCGGGGTATAGAGCGTAGATCCCATACGCCGCCGCCGTAGTCGCAACCAGCGCCACCACAAACTCCGCCACACCTCCGGACCGGATGCCTCCAGGCAAGAGCCTGAAAGTCCGCCTCGCCGGCCACAGGAGTGGCACACCTCTCTTGTTCAAAGCGTCGGCGAAGAGATGCGAGGCGTAACCGGCCACGAGAGCAAAGAACAGGTCGGGAGAGAGCGGCGCCACGGGCGAGATAAGGATGACGAAGAGAGCGACCCCTAGCAAGGAATGGGTGAGGGTCCGGTGCCCGACAGTACGAAAGAGCAAGAACGACGTAGCCCTCAACGCCCAACTTACGGGTCGGGTAACGCGGTTCAAAACAGGGTTCTTCATTCGGCTCAGACCGTTGCCAAGACGGCTGCGTGGGTTGTCCAAGTCCGGAAGCCAGGCGGCCACAACGGCCGCGGGGTAAGCATACAACGCCGGCTCTGTCCCGGCGAGGAGCGAAGCTCCCGCCAGGACCGCGACCCCGAATACGGCATGTGTGGTGGCATTCAACGCGAGGCGCAGTTTAGCAACCCGCGAACACCTCCGGACGCCAAACGCGTTCAAGCGTAGCGGAGTTTCTACTCAACTACGGCCTCGACCATCGCCCTCTTAGAGTCCCGCGCGAAGCGTCTCTGTAATACTCTGGCAAACGGGTAGCCGACCCAGGCCAGCGGATGTTTAGGTCGGGAGAAGGCGAAGACATCGTAGTAAACCGAACCATACTCGCGGTTCCATTCGACACCAAAGCGTTCCTCTCCGCGCTCGGCGTGCCCCGGGAGCGTCCCGTAACCGAAGCCGAACCGCTCTACGTCGCCAACCTCTTCGATGAGGTACACGACACGTGCGGTGTTGAGCGACCAGAATCCATAGTGTCGTGCGAGCACGCCGACCGTGGTGCCGGCTTTGATCGGTGCGCCCGACGGTAGAATCCGGACCCACCCGAGGTCGAACTGTCGCCATCTGCGCAAGGCCTCTACCGCCCGCGCGTACACCTCAGGTCCCTCACCGAGCTTCACACGGTAGCGGTCCACGACGTAGCCTGATGGCGCCATACCCTCCCGGGAAGCCCCGACCTCCCTGTAGGAGAACGGCAGGTCTTCTTGTGAGGAGATAAAGCGCCGGACGGCGGCTTCGGAAGGCTTACTGAACAAGAACATCTGTCGACTATTATCGCCTTTATCCCAGCAAAGGGCAGGCTCTCATCCAAAGACACGCTCTAGACGGCCGCAGATCCTCTCCCAGTGCGAGCCATGCCAGAAGACGCGCCCGCAGCCCCGGCAGCTAAAGAAGCTCTGGTGGTCCCGGATCACCCCAGGCGGAATCCGATCAAGAACAGCACTCACCTGCACGGTCTCCAGCTCCCCGTTGCACTCCATACAGCGGGACGTATGTTGGGCGAGGCCGAAGCTTCTCGCCACCAAGCGTAGC
>JAWWQA010000003.1:0-4241 GCA_033854695.1 Rubrobacteraceae bacterium | reverse complement strand
TATCGCTGCTGACCGGCTCGAGCCCGGCGGCAGGCACCAGCAACTCGTTCGCAAGGGCACCCTTTGTCAACGTGGTGCTAACGGGAGCCAAAGAGGTCTCCACACAAGCCGGATCCGGTGCCGAGTTGGCTACTGAGCATCCGGCCGCGCACGCCACCCTCGTACAGACTCCTCAGACCCAGCAGCGCAACGTCGTCCTGATCCACCTGGAGTCGACCCGCGCCGAGTCCGAAACGCCTTACAATAAGAACCTCGATACCACGCCCTTTCTAAACCAGCTGACGCAAAGCAGCCTCCTTGCCCAACAGGCTTACACTACTGTCCCTCACACCTCAAAGGCGGTCACCTCGGTGAACTGCGGGATTTTCCCGCACCTCGTTTCCGACACCACCGAGGCGGAGCCAGGCGGGATACCGGCTCCGTGTCTCGCTGGCTTGCTCAAGGACCAGGGCTACAAAACCGTCTTCTTCCAGTCCTCAACCGAAGACTTCGAGAACTTTCGCGGCCTAGTGAAGAACTTTGGCTATGAGGAGTACTACCCACTGGAGTCGATGGACGCGGCGGGCTTCGAAAAGACAAACTACTTCGGCTACGAGGACGACATCATGCTCAAACCTAGTGAGCAGTGGCTCAAAGAGCAGAAGGACCAACCCTTTGTAGCCGAGTACCTACTGGGCACGGGACACCACGATTACCAGTGCCTGAACACCAGTTACGGACAGCAGGATTTCTCAAAAGATGACTTACTCAATCACTATCTCAACTGCATGCGCCTTCAGGACATCTTCGTCAAAAACCTCTTAGAGCAGTACAAGCAGTTAGGTCTCTACAACAACACCATCTTTGTCATCTACGGAGACCATGGGGAGGGTCTCGGTGAGAAAGGTCTCTACCAGCACAACGATAACTTCTGGGAGCAGGGCTTAAAAGTCCCGCTGATCATCCACGCACCCGGGTGGTTCGAGGGAGGGGCGCAGGTAGAGGGTCTCTCGAACCACACCGACATCCTTCCGACAGTGCTGGAGATGCTGGGCTACAAGGTGCAGGGAGGCCAGTACCCAGGCTACTCGCTCCTCCGCCCGGTGCCCCAAGACCGCACCTTAAGGTTTAGCTGCTGGAACGAGGATACGTGCCTTGTTAGCATCAAGGGTAGTGAGAAGTACATCTACCACTACGGCAACCAGCCCGACCAGCTCTTCGACCTCTCCAAAGATCCCCTCGAAGAGAACAATCTAGCAGACCAATACAGCAAAGAAGAGCTGGATCAGCGACGTGATGACCTCCTGGCGTGGCGATCGAGCGTAGAGGCAACCTACGCCGGACACGTAGCCTGACCAAGAGTCTTGAGAGGAACGGGGCAAACCAGCCGAGCACCCAAGCGGGTTAGGCATATGTCGGTAGAGTTTCCTCAAACCTCCCAAGACGTTTTAAGCTACTCTCCGTCAGTTTTTCGGATCGTAGTATTCCAATGCATTTGGTTCCCGTTCTCGTCGCGGCATTGAGCATACCCTACTGTCGTATTTTCATTCTTTTTTTAGACCCTCTTAATCCTTTTTTCAGACCTCTTTCGGATACTGCAGAACGTAAGACGCAAGAGAAAGCTAATGAGAGGTTCCCGCAATGTAAAGGCGAAACCAACACCCAAATCCAAGAAGCAGATACACGAGGTAGAAGGTGATAAAAGGCTATGATCGGGGGATTAGCTAACGCAGCGCTGGAGAGCTTGATGTTCCGGGTGCTGATAAAGACGACGATTAATGCCGGTAAAGGCCTTCCAACAGGCAACGAGGGCTTAGGGTCATTATCTTTGAGAACACGAGTGCGCGGGAGGAGACCATCATTATCAAATCTGCCTTCCTGCAGTCAACACGGATCTTGGAAAGCAGAAACTGCATTCAAAAACGTTCCTTACGATCCAGGCAGGAACTTCGGAAGGTTTGGTAGCGAAGGCGACGGACCCCGACAGAAAGGAGAACATCGTGCGTGACTGGATGAATTACGTAGGGGCGGCCTTGCTGGTCTTGGCGGGGGTGTTCCTCTACTCCTTGGACTCGGACGTGCCGACGGCCGGGACTCCGGTCCTGGCGCTGCCGCTGATCGTGGTAGGTCTTATATGGGGAGGCCTGGCGATCAGGCAGGCGCTCACGATCTCCGGAGGACGCGGAAAGAGAAACCATGAAGATCATTGAAAAGATGATTGAAACCGAAGGCCTCACGAAGGAGTTCGGCGGACGCCGGGCCGTGGACGACCTCTCTTTGGTAGTAGAAGAGGGGGACATCTTCGGCTTTCTCGGGCCTAACGGGACTGGTAAGACGACCACCATCCGCCTCCTCACGGGACTTCTGGCCCCGACCGCCGGCAGGGCAATGGTGGCGGGAGTGGATGCGACCCGCCATTCCCGAGTGATCAAACGCATCGTTGGGGTGTTGCCGGAGAGTCAGGGATACTATAGCTGGATGACCGGCCAGGAGTATCTGGAGTACTTCGGGAGCCTCTACAGGATAAGGCGGGCTCGCTCCCGAGCCGGAGAACTTCTGGCGGCAGTGGGGCTCGCGGAACGGGCGCAAACACCCGTAGGCAGCTACTCCCGCGGCATGCGCCAGCGGCTCGGGATAGCCCGGGCCATGGTTCACACTCCCCGGGTACTGTTTCTCGATGAACCCTCTCTGGGGCTGGATCCCCGGGGTCAGCGTGAGATCAACGAATTCATAACGACTCTGAACAGGGAGGAGGGCGTGACCATCTTTCTCTCGAGCCATCTCCTTTCAGAGGTCGAAGATCTTTGCTCGAGGTTCGCGATCCTGCGCGAGGGAAGCCTGGTGGACGACGGAGGTGACGTCTACGGCGCACAACGACTGGCCCCTTCCCTAGAGGAGATATTTTTCGGCCTCACTGAGAAGGAACACGAGGAGGTGCCAAATTGAGCGCGCTGACGGCTTTTCGGGAAGCGCTTTTCGCGTGGGCCTGAAGGAATCGAAGGAGAGCCTATACGCGGTGAGGGGCTCCGTGTGGGCCGTGCTCTCGGCAATCGTTCTGAGCCTCATGAGTTACCTGCTACTCACCGACAAGGAGCTCTCCCTCCTGGACCAGAGTGAGATGCTCTACATCGTCGCGAGCCTCGCCGTCGGCCTCGGACTCCTCGTGAGCGGGATCTTGGCCGGGGATTCGGTGGCCGGAGAGCGGGAGCGCACCATGCTAGAGAGTTTGCTTTTGCCCCGATCGGGCGCGCGCCGTGACCGTCGGCTCCCTAGCCCCAGGCGAGACCAAGAACGCCTCATGGGATCTGAGGCTTATAAAGGGTGGGGAATACGTGGTCTACGCCGCAGCCATCGACAAAGGGCTCGTCCCAGCCAGCCGTCGGCCCAGAGGTTCCCCTCTCTGTGACGGACCAGAAGAATCTTAACCCCGGCGGGGTTCTGCCGGTCGCGCTCGGGGTTCTTATGCTCGTGGGCACCGTGCTCTTCGTGCCGGTCTTCTGGCGACGCAGAAACTTTATGGCATGAGCAGCCAATTATCGGCCCCCGCGCATACGAACCACGCGCGGGGGCCTTTTGCGATGCCGAACGCCCCTTAGCTCATCCGGAGCACAATCTCAGGAGGTTCGGCTGGCGCCAGGCCCGCAGACGCACGCTCCATCACGGTGCCTTGAGCGGGGAGTGGGTCAACCGCGGCCGGGGCGAGTTGCGCCTGAGACGCAAGGGTCTCGAAGTGCGGTTCGAGCACGGCAAGCGGATCATAGGTTGGAAGGAGCTTCAGGAGTTTATCCAGGCCAGGCGGTCCTGATCCTCGCCGGACTACAGCCATAGGGACCGCGGGTTGCGCGACCGGCCCCGCCGAGAAGAAGTCCCGCCCGGTTGGCTCCAACAGGACTTCTCGCACCGTCTACGTGTCATCGGGCTTGGTTGCTGGCAATGAATGCATCTTCGAGGGACAGCCTTGATCGGGTACGACCCAATTTAGATTGCAGCCCGCCATATGGAGGATCTCCGGTTCCTCTTGGAGCATATTTGAAACTTGCCGCGGAAACGGTAAATTAACCTGGATCGAGTTGCCAGGCGAACCTAGGAGAGGAGAACGCAACCGTTAGCAAGGAGCGACAACCGCGGAAGAGCGCATACGAAGAGCTTCGCAGCAGCGCAGGCGTGCCTCGCTGGCCTGCGGCAGTGGCCCTGCTCCTGATCGGAGCGATGTACGCCGCAATCTCGGACGACTTGACGCTAGGCCCGCGTATCCTGCTGCT
>JAWWQA010000002.1:0-24813 GCA_033854695.1 Rubrobacteraceae bacterium | reverse complement strand
ACCTGGCCGCGCAGGGCCGCCGCTACCTGCTCGGCAGCGGTCACACCAGCCCGGTCCTGGGCTTCGACCGTGCTCGCCCCGAGGTGCGGCGTGACTACCACGTTCGGAAGCGCGAAGAGCGGGGAGTCCGTCGTCGGCTCTTCCTTAAACACGTCCAGGGCAGCGCCGGCGATACTACCCTGCTTGAGAGCGTTGTACAGAGCCGTCTCGTTTACGATGCCGCCGCGTGCCACGTTTATGAGGTACGCAGAGGGCTTCATCTTCTCTAATGCGACCTCGTCGATCATGTCCATCGTCTGGGGAGTGCGAGGGACGTGCACCGAGACGAAGTCCGACTGCTCCAAGACCTCGTCCACGCTCTCGGCGCGGGCGACGTTCATGTCGCGCATCCGATCCTCGGAGACGTACGGATCGTACGCCAGGACACGCATCCTCATCCCAAGAGCACCGCGCGCCACAATGCGGCCCACGTGTCCCAGGCCTATGAGCCCGAGCGTCTTCTCAGCTACCTCCACGCCCTTGAAGGCGCTTCGCTTCCACTCGCCGCCACGCAGAGAAGTGTCCGCAGCCGGGATGAGCCGCGCCGCGGCGAGCATGAGACCTAAAGTGTGCTCGCCCGCCGCTATCGTGTTGCTCTCGGGGGCGTTGGCGACGATGATGCCTCTCTTAGTCGCCGCTTCGATGTCTATGTTATCGACCCCAATACCAGCCCGGCCTATAGCCTTGAGGTTATCCGCTCTCTCGATGACTTCGGCCGTCACCTTGGTCGCGCTCCGGATGATAAGACCGTGGTAGGCCCCGATCTTCTCCAGAAGCTCCTCGGGGCTCAGCCCGAGGAGTATGTCTACCTCAAACTCCTTCTTGAGTAGCTCGACCCCGCTCTCTGCGAGGGCCTCCGTTATCAGGACTTTCAAGCGGTCACCCCGCTCTTCGAGAAGACTCTCTGTGCGGCCCCGACGCCCCGACCAAGCTCCACCGGGTAATCAAGGGACTCGAGCGTGAGTTCCGCAGCGGCTATCGTGGCGATGATGTCGTAGGAGTCGAAGTAACCGCAATGGCCGATACGGAAGATCCTACCCTCCATCGGCCCCTGCCCGCCGGCGACCTGTATCCCGTGCTCCCGGAACATAAGTCGTACAAGGGTCTTTCCGTCGACCCCATCGGGCACCCAACCCGCCGTCACCGCCGAGTTCAAATCCTCGTCCGGCCCGAAGAGCTTGAGGCCCATGCCCTTGATACCCTCTCGCGAAGCGCGTCCGAGGAGTACGTGGCGCTGGAAGACCTCCTCGATGCCCTCGGCGAGGATCTGCTGCAGCGCGATGTCGAGCTGGATGATGAGGCTCACCGCCGGGGTCCACGCCGTCTGGGGCGGGATCTTGGCGTAAGCCTTCTTCGCCGCCGTCCAGTCGAAGTAGTAGCGCGGCATCCTGGACTCCTCGTGCGCCCGCATCGCCCGTTCCGAGACGCTAACCATGCTGAGTCCCGGCGGCGTCATCAGCGCCTTTTGGGAACCGGCGACTACAACGTCAACGCCCCAGTCGTCCGTTCTCAAGGCGCAGGCCCCGAGCCCCGAGACCGCGTCCACGATCGTGAGGACGTTCTCTGTCGCCCGGGCGAAGCCCTCGATGTCGTTTACAGTGCCGGTCGAGGTCTCCGAGAGGACGCACATTGCGGCTTTGATCCCGGTGTCGTTAGCCAGCGCGTCGGCGACCTCGGCGTTGTCAGCCTTTACGCCCCAGTCGTACTTGAGTTCTATAACCTCCAGACCAAAAGCCTGGCTCATCTTCACCCAGCGGTTTCCAAAGTTACCGTTGTTTACGACCAGCACCTTATCGCCGGGAGAGAAGAGGTTCTGGATCGCACCCTCGAAAGCCCCCGTCCCGCTCGCGGCGTAAGTGAAGATATCGTTCTCGGTAAGGAAGACCCGCTTCAGGTTCTCGTTCACACGGGTAAAGACCTCACCAAACTCCGGTGTGCGGTGGTGAATTATCGGTAGCGCCCCCGCCGCCGAGACCTCCGGCGGTATGGGAGTGGGCCCCGGCGACATCAAACGGTATTTGTTCATCATTGTTCCGGAAATTCCTCTCTTGCAGCAGACAACTTGCGCCCGCCTATTCTAACAAATTGTTCGCGATGGCTACATTTTGGGGGTAGAAGGTCTACAAACTGTTGCTTTCTCACCGGCAAAGAGAATCTGCGCTCGGGAAGCATCCCCCGTGCGGGCTGAACAACCTGATTACGGGGCATTATAGTAAGATCGACGGGAGGCGAGTATTGGAGAACTCCGCATATGAACAGCGAGAGCCTGAGCCGGACGCACAGGCAGATTTGTCGGCGTTTGCGTGCGACAGGGACGTCGAGGTCGTAGTAAGTCGAGTGCTGGCTTGCCTGTTCGACGTGTTTCTTACAGCACTACTCTCCTCAGTCGCGCTCGCACCGCTTCTGTTCGTGCGGCTGCAGGTGGTCCTGGTTCTGGTCCTGATGCTTTTGTACCTGCTACTTTTTTGCGTCTTCTACCTTGTCTATGTCGCCGTGTTCGAGGGCTTCTGGGGGCGGACGCTGGGGAAGGCGCTCATGAGAATAGAGGTGGTTCGGGAAGAAGATGGCAGGGTACCAGGGCCGTGGAGGGCGGCACTGCGGGCACTGCTGTTCCTTTTCGTGGACATGTTCTTGGGTATCTTCGTGATGCTCGCCTCGCCCAAGAGACAACGTCCCGGGGACTTGGCCGCCAGCACCTTGGTCGTGCGCAAGAGAGGCGCGTGAGGTAGGGCCGATCAACTCTCAAGCAGCGACGCGGAGAGCTCCGCGCTTACCCCTTCAAACTCCCTTTGCAGCTCTTCGAGCAGATCCGCCACCTCCTTAAGGTCTCCCGAATCGCCTAGCTCCTCTATACGGGCGGCAAAGTGAGCCATCCTTCGGGCACCGAGGTTGGCGGCGCTGCCCTTGAGGGCGTGCGCCGTTTGTTTCAGGCTCTCGGCGTTGCCTCGGTCTAGGGCCTCCCGCAGATCCGTCAGCCGGGTGTGGGTGTCCTCTGCGAAGATCTCGACGAGCTCGGCCAATAGGTCCGGCTCCCCCTCGTCTTGCATCTCGCGCAGACCGTCGAGCACGTCGTGATCTAGCGAGGGGATGGAGGGGTCAATCGAAGAGTCCACCGCCTCGTCCTCTCCTTCAGAAGAAGCGTAGGCTTCTTGCGGCCCCGTGCCAGAGCGCGAGACCCAGCGCGAAAGGACCGCCTCGAGGTCTTCCGCCTTTACGGGCTTTGAGACGTAGTCGTCCATGCCGGCCTCTAACGCCTTCTCCCGGTCGCCCTGCATGGCGTTGGCCGTCATAGCGATGATGGGCGTGTGTCGACCTTCGCCTTGGCGGCGCCGGATCTGGGCGGTCGCTTCGTATCCGTCCATCTCCGGCATCTGCACGTCCATCAGGATCGCGGCGTAGGAGACGCGCGAGAGGGCATCCAGGGCTTTACGCCCGTTGTCCACGACATCCACGCGGTAACCTAACTTCTGAAGCATCCTCAAGGCGACTTTCTGGTTGACCGGGTTGTCCTCGGCGACGAGCAAGTGAGCCCGGACTGCAGCCTGCCTCTCGGCCAGGCTGTGGCGAGTCACGAGCCCCTGGGTGGCAGCGCGAGCAGGGGCGCTATCCTCCTCGGTCTGCGAGCCGACGACGGCCTTGAGGGCGTCGCGGAGTTCGGACTGCCTTACAGGCTTGGTAAGGTAGGCCTTCACGCCGGCTTGGCTGGCCTCTTCGCTCTCGCCGCCCTGCCCTATCGAGGTAAGCATTACGAGACGGGTGGATTGGAGAGCTGGGTCGGCCTTGATAGCGCGAGCAAGCTGAATGCCGTTCATGCCGGGCATCTGCATGTCCAAAATCGCAAGTTCGTGGGGCTCTCCTCGGGCCGCCGCGGCTCGGAGGATCTCCATCGCGCGTCGCCCGCTCTCGGCTGCGTCGGGGAGCACCCCCCAGGAGGCGACCTGATTGCTCAGGATCTTCCGGTTGGTAGCGTTGTCGTCCACGATCAGGATGCGCCGTTCGCCAAGTTCCCCTACCGGCACGGGAGCCTTGCGGGCCGCTCCGGGCTGCTTCTCAAGGCGCGCCGTCAAGCGGAAGGTGCTCCCCTCTCCGGGGGTGCTCTCGATCCCGATCTCGCCTCCCATAAGCTCGGTGAGATGCTTAGAGATTACCAGCCCCAACCCCGTGCCACCGTACCTGCGGGTCACGGAGGTGTCGGCCTGGGAGAAGGACCGGAAGAGGCGCTCCTGCTGCTCTGGTGTGATACCGATTCCGGTGTCGGAGACCTCGAAGCAGATCACCGCCTCTTCGTCGTCCTGCTCGACGAGGCTCGTGCGCAAGACTACCTCTCCCTCCTCGGTGAACTTCATAGCGTTGCCAAGGAGGTTGGTCAGGACTTGACGCAGCCGGAACGGGTCGCCGTTGACAGCCGTCGGCACGTCGTACTCGACGAAGCTGATGAGCTCAAGGCCCTTGTCACCGGCGCGTTCGGCGAGCAGGCGGGCCACTTCTTCGACGGTCGTACGCAAGTCGAAGTTCAGCTTCTCCAGGTTCACCTGGCCTGCTTCTATCTTGGAAAAGTCGAGAATATCGTTGATAACCATCAACAGGTGTTCGCCCGAGGAGCGCACAGTTTCGGCGTACTCGCGCTGCTCGTCGGAGAGCTCGGTGTCCAAGATGAGCTCGGTCATACCGATGATGCCGTTCATAGGGGTGCGGATCTCGTGGCTCATGTTAGCCAGGAACTCGCTCTTTGCCTGGTTTGCAGCCTCGGCTTCCTCTTTGGCCACCCTCAACTCTTCCGCCGTCTGTGCACGCTCGACTACTTGTCCGAGCTGCGCGCCGATCTGGCCCATGACTTCCAGGATCTGATCGTTCGGCTCGACAACGTCGGTGGAGAAGAACTCCAGAACAGCTACAACTTCTCGCCCTGCCAACACGGGAAACGCCTTGCCGGCCCTGACCCCGACGTCCTTTGCCCACTCTGCTCTCGGGGAGTTGGGATCCTCTCTCACATCTGCTATCCAGTCGGGCTCCCCGCTGGCCAGAACGCGACCCGGCAGCCCGACTCCCGAAGGGAAGCTGGTACCCTCAGTTTCCTTTACGAACTCTTCGAACCGCTCTGGATCTTCCAGATACCAGACGTTCGTAGAAACCACTTCGCTGGCGGAACCTTCACCGCGAGGACGCAGGAGTACGTGCCCTATGGGCCACCCGGTATAAGCACAGACCAGGCGTATACTGGTCTGCATCGCTTCCTCTACGGTCGAAGCCTCGTTGGAGGCGGTCGATACCTCGCGGAGCAAGTTCACTAGAGCGTTGCTCTTATGCAGTTCTTCTTCCGCCCGCTTGCGCTCTGTTATGTCGCGGATGATGCCGGTGAACAGGATGTCGTCCTCTTCGCGCATCTCTCCTAAAGAGAGCTCCAGCGGAAACTCCTCCCCCCCCTTGCGCAGTCCCGCCAGTTCGACCTGCCCCTTACCCACCACATGCGCCTCGCCGGTTTCGAGGTAGCGACGGAAGCCCGCCTCGTGCGAACCCCGGAACCGCTCGGGCATCAGCATGGGCAAGGGGTGTCCCGTGGCTTCCTCCGCTGTGTAGCCGAAGATGTGCTCCGCTCCCGGGTTGAACGAGCGGATGAGACCGTCAGTCGTCACGGTTATGATCGCGTCGGTAGCCGTGTCCACGACGGCGCGATTGCGCGCCTCGCTCTTGCGTAGTGTCTCCTCTGCATGCTTACGCTCAGTATCTGTCCGGTAGAGTAAGCGTGTAGTCCACCAAACTACAGCGGCGAGAATGATGATGCTCGATAGAACCATCAGCACCACCCCAAACTCGCTTTCGTAGAGCCCTGCCTGCTGGCCTTTCAATCTTAGCCACCCGACTACTATCGGAATAAGCACGATGGCGGGCAACAAACGACGAGCCACCGTGCCACCCGTATTGTCGCTGGTGACGACAGACATTAACCCGCGATATGGCCGCGCACAGAGGAGACCGACCGAGAGCACGACGAACGTCAGCGCCGTGTGCAGCGCCATCGGGATGTAAGGGGAGATGCCATAGAAGTATTTAACGCCAAAGGTGTAGCCGATAATGGGGATCAAGGAGGCAGTGAGCACCGCTAAAATGAGGTATTGGGCGGGCCAACGCCCGCGGCGAGTTTGCCGATCTAGGAGCAACACCGCACAACCGAGCAGGAGAAAGTTTAGCGCGGTATTGGGTGCCATCCGGTTGGGGATGTCGGTTACGGCTGTTTCCAAGTCCAACCTCTCCGGAAACAGCAGTTGGTCAATGCCGATGTCCCACCCCAACAGGACTCCGATGAGCTTCAGCAAGCCTATCAGGGCCACGGCGGAAGAGCACCACTGCGCGATTCGGCGCGGTCTTTGATCTACATCCTTGTCTCGCAACAGTAGTAGTGACACGCCAGCCAGGATGAAGGCGATTGCAGTAATAGGATTCATCGCTACCAGGCCAGGGAGTATACGCTTCAAAATGTCGATGTTGAGAATCCAACCGACGAGCACGAGCCAACCGACGATGATTGCAATGGCACCTGCCGCTTTTGGCACAGAGTTGAGCGAACCCAGGAAATTGGAGATAGGCGTACTCTGCGGCTTAGGTCTTTCGGCTTCTCCCTTTTCTCGTTCAGTCATCCGAGCCACCTTCTCAGAACTACGCTAACGTTAGAATTTTGCCTTCACTAGAAATTATCCGCAAGAACAAATCAAAACTCAAATCTGAAGTAAATTTAAACTTTTATTCGAAGGGCAGTATATATTGAAAGCCCCCGAGTTTCACTGGCACCGCTATACTGAAGTCTGGCACGCCGGTCAAGTGCACGAACCCGGCATCTGCCGATCCGGCCGCTAACCGGCCCCGGCTCCTTCGAGGGCAGGAAGGGCCGCGCGAGCGTACCGGGCAGCGTAACCGAAGCCAGGAGAGGCTGGAATCACGAAAGGCTCTCGCTGTTGGATCTCTTCGGCCGCAACGTCGGTACGGATGAGACCCTCCGTAAGGTCCAGCCGCAAAGGATCCCCGTCCTGCAAGCAACCGATGACGCCGCTCGCAGCGGCCTCCGGCGTAGCCAGCGAGGCCCAGGCGCCCGAAACACCCTCGGGAGGGAGCCCATCGGTGAGAACAGGGACGATCCCAGAGAGACCAGCCTCCTCGAGAGCAGCTCCCAGGCGATCAAGCCGGAGCAGCCCCGGCCCCCCGCGCGGTCCGCAGCCTGCCACGACGAGCAGATCGGAGGGACCGACCGCACCTTTCTCCACCGCCTCTACGGCAGCGTCCTCTGAGGTATAGAAGCGGCAGTCGCCAGCAACCTCCGCAACACCTCTGTCCGCCCAGCAGATGGCCTCCGTGCCGGAAGCCCGGCCCCTAACAAAGACCAGGCGCGAACCTACCGCTTCCGGAGCTGGGGGAGCAGGCGGAAGACTCTCCTTGAGCCTACCCGTAACCGTCGGGGTGTCGTGTAAGGCGTCATCCAGGTAGGCGAAGAGTCCGGCGGCGCCGTGGTCCTCGAACCAGGGAGAGTTAGTACCGGTAACGGCGGCACTCTCGGGGACAAGGACCCGGATCATCTGTGAGAAGCCCAGCACCCCAGCCTCTCTCGCGATGGCGGCGAGGTGCACGAGAAGCTCCGGCCCGCCCCCTGCCGCCAAGCCCGCCCGCAGCGCGTTGGCCAGAGAGAAGCCTCCGACCAGCTCGCCGGAGCCCGGACAGCCGGTCTTGGCCAGTTCGACGGCTATCTGGGCAGCGTCTCCCGCAAGGGGTGCCAGACCCAAAGCCGCGAGGGCAATGCCGAAGGAGTCTGTCGCAGGCACTACAACCGCCGGTAGGTCGAGTCGCAGTGCGGCCATCAGCAAGCCTGCAAGTTCCGCAGGTTCTGTAGCGCTCACAAGCAGAGCATCAAGCTTGTTGTTGGAGCAGAAGATCTCAGCCCAATCCGCTACCCACTCTCGATGGAGCGCGCCGCCACCGGCGGGGAGGTCCGTTGGCAAGCCGAGCACCATCGGCTCCCCACCCGCCTCTAGAATTGAGCCAATGTATCCGAGCGCCTCAGAGAGGACCGGAACAAAGATACGAGGCGTGCGACCACGCGACGCGTCGCCGTTCGGCACGTGTCTACTGGCCGTTAAGCTTCTCCATCAGGAGCTGGCGGACCCGTCCGCCGTCGGCGTTGCCGCGGGTCGCCTTCATTACCTGGCCCACGAGGAAGCCCACTACCTTCTTGTCCCCGGTCCGGACTCTCTCGGCCTCGCCAGGGTTGGCCACGATGACCTCGTCGACCACCCCGGAGAGCTCGTCTCCGCCCAGCGAGGCGAGGCCCTCGCGCTCGACGACGGCAGAAGGAGAATCGCCGGTCTCGAAGACGATGCCGAGCACGTCCTTCGCGGCTGATCGGGAGACGGTGCCGTTCTCGACGAGCCCGAGTAGCTCGGACAGGTGCCCCGGCTCGACCTTCGACCCGGAGATACTTATGCCCGCTTCGTTCAGTAGCGCTCGCAGCTCGCCGCTCGTCCAGTTGGCGGCCTGCTTGGGGTCGACAGCTTCGCTGGCGGCAACCTCCTCGTAGAACGAGGCGAGCTGGTGGTCTGAGGTGAGAACCCCGGCATCGTACTCCGAGAGCCCGTACTGCTCGATGAAGCGGGCCTTTTTCTGCTCGGGTAGCTCGGGGATGCGGCTCTCTATGTGCCGGACCCAGGCTGCGGTGAGCTCCAGGGGCAGGAGGTCGGGCTCGGGGAAGTAACGGTAGTCGTGGGCGTACTCCTTGCTCCGAAGCTCATGGACTTCGTCGGTCTCGGGATCGTAGTGCATCGTCGTCTGCTCGACGCGGCCACCGCTCTCCAGGATCTGCTGCTGGCGCTCCAGCTCGCGTGTGAGACCCCGCTCGACGAAGCGGAAGGAGTTCATGTTCTTCAGCTCGGTCTTGGTGCCGAAAGAGCCGTCGGGGTTCCTGAGGCTCACGTTGGCGTCGACCCGGAGCTGGCCCTTCTCCATATCGGCCTCCGAGACCCCGATGGCCTGGAGGATTGCTTTGAGATGGTTTGCCGTGGCGCGGGCGGCCTCGGGCGAGGGGATGTCGGGCTCGGTAACTATCTCGATGAGCGGGGTGCCACCGCGGTTGAAGTCCACGAGCGAGCCAACCGAGCCGTGCATCCGGCCCGATTCCCCGACGTGAACGTTCTTGGCGGCGTCTTCTTCGAGGTGCAGGCGTGTGATGCCAACCCGGATGGTGCCTTCAGGGGTCGGGACGTCGAGGTGTCCGCCCGTGCAGATCGGGGCGTCGAATTGGGAGATCTGGTACCCCTTCGGCAGGTCCGGGTAGAAGTAATTCTTTCGCGCGAAGATGGCCCTCGGCGCGACCTCGCAGTTCAAGGCGAGCCCCGCCATAACCCCGAGCTCCACGGCCTTCTCGTTGGCAACCGGCAAGGCACCCGGGTGACCGAGGCAAACCGGGCAGGTGTAGGCGTTTGGCTCCTCGCCGTAGGTAACCCGGCAGGAGCAGAACATCTTCGTCCGGGTCGCGAGATGAACGTGGAACTCGAGCCCGATAACCGCCTGGTAAGTCCGCTTCTCCTGTGTCTGCAATGCCTATCCTCGTGCCTCGCTTGTCTACTCTTTACAGGTAATTCTAGCATCGAGGCGGATGCTAGAATCGGCTGGACCCTGTAGGTGGGCGCGAAGGAGGACATTATCTCCGCAGGCGTTGGACAAACCGGGCACGCGCACCTCGTGGTCTTGCGTGGGCCGGGGCTCGGAGACTTCTACTTTCTGGATGGGGGCGAACTCGTTTTGGGGAGCGACCCGTTCCGGGCGGACATCGTGGTGCGAGACGTGGAGGTCGAACCCAGGCACGCTAGTATCCGCCGCGAGCCGGACTCGGGCTCCTACGTCGTCCGGGATCTGGGCACCGGCGAGGGGATCGCGGTCAACGACGAAACCTTCGTAGGCTCGGGCCAGCGCAGGCTGCGCGCCGGAGACCGCATCTTCGTCGGCGACTCCGTCCTGGAGTTCTCGCAGGGCGATCCCGTGAAAGCGCAGTTCCATGCAGCCCTGGACGGCCTGATCAACCGGGATCACCTCACCGGTTTGCTCGCCAAGAAGCGCTTCGACGAGGAGTTCGAGCACTGCCTGGAGGCGACGGTGGTGTCGGGCAAACCCTTGAGCATCCTCATGGCCGACATAGACAATCTGAAAAAGATCAACGACCAGCACGGTCACCTTTTGGGCGAGTTTGTAGTAGGCGCGGTCGGCCGCATAATCGGAGAGTTCCACTCGGAAGCAGGTCGCCGGGCAACGCGCTTTGGCGGCGACGAGTACCAGACGATCCTCCCGGGCCTAGCCAAAGAGAAAGCCCTACAGGTAGCCGAGGAGGTCCGGCGCCGGGTCGAGGAGTATGCTTTCGAGCACGAGGGCATGCTCGCCGACCCGACCCTCTCCCTCGGCATCGCCACCTACCCCGAGGACGGCGCGACGCGCAATGCCCTCACCCACGCCGCCGACGAGGCCCTCTACAGGGCCAAGCGCGCGGGCGGCAACACGGTTCACGAGTAGCACCACGCCGATACCCATACCGCTAGGGACCAAACTTTATACGAACCGTAGAGTGTTCAAACGGGCTCGTCGCGAGGCTCCACCAGGATCTCATTGACGGCTATGTGGTCAGGTTGCCTTAGCGCATGGATAACCGACGCGGCAACGTCTTCTGGGTCCAGGATGCGCGCCCCGCTGGGCTGGCCGTAGCGTTCCAACGCTTCCGCGTCGTGGCTCAACGCCGGAAGCTCGGTGGCGACGTTTCCCGGCTGGATGGTGGTTACCTTGATCCCCGTACCGGCCGTCTCGAGGCGCAACCCCTGTGATAGGGCCTCGACAAAGAACTTGCTGCCCGAGTAGACCGCAAGGCCGGGAAATACCTTCCGCCCGGCATCAGAAGAGATAGTAATGATGTGACCCCGGCCCCTGGCAAGCATCCCTCCCAGCGTCGCGCCTATACAGTTGAGCACCCCCTTGCAGTTCACGTCGACGGTCCGCTCCCAGTCGTCCTCGTACAGGTTCTTCATCAGGGTGTAATACATAATTCCCGCGCAGTTAACGAGCATGTCGACTGGTCCGAGCTCTTCTTCGGTGCGTGCTACCAAAGACCTGACCTGCTGTCGATCCGTGACGTCCGTGGCCGCTACCAGGCTCCTCCCCTCGCCGTCCCGGTAATCGAGCCCGGCCTGCACCTCAAGAAGCGCGTCTCGTCGGCGAGCCGCGAGCGCCACATGTGCGCCCTCCTGTACGAGCGCACGGGTCACCGCCGCACCTATGCCGCTGGAGGCCCCGGTTACCACCGCGACCCGGCCCCGCAATGACTCACAGTTTATGCTGGGCTCCTTTCCGGCTCTCTAGGAGGAGCCCCAAGGGCGCTTCGACCCACCATCGCCTCACTTCTTCTAATTATCGAGAATTCTAATCCGCTGCCACCCGCTCTAAGCGTACCTCTTGCGCGCCGTCAGTCAGTAGGGCGGAATCTTGGGAATTATATACCTGACACAGAAGCATTCCTTCCCTGCTCTTACTCCAAGCGAGCAAGAAGAAAAAGCCTGCGATATCGGTGTTAGATAGCACGTACCTCAAAGGAGAGGCCGGCAAATCCGCGGAAATGACTCCTTTTCGCCCTGTTAGACCCTCTCTCGAGGTCGAGTGGCCAACGGAGAATCCTCCGAAGCTAAAAGACCTTGCGGCACCTGCATGAAGTATATAATGCCCCACTATGCTATATGACAATCAGGCTGCAGGCTTCGACAAGCGGGTGGCGATTCCCGCGGAGACAGTGGAATCGGTGGCCGCGGTGGTAGCCGAGATCGCGGGGTTGCGGCAGGGAGATACGCTCCTGGAGATCGGCGCCGGCACCGGCATGCTGAGCCTACCCCTCATCGGGCGGCCGATCCGCTACATCGGCTTCGATCGCTCCCCGGCGATGCTCGCGGTGTTCCGCAAGAAGGTGGAGGAGGCGCGGCTCCGGGCTGAGCTCCTTGTGGCCGACGGCAACGGTCGCTGGCCCGCCGAGGACGGAAGCGTGACGGCGATCTTCTCGTCGCGCGCCCTCCATCACGTCGAGGTGGACCATGCGGTGGCCGAAACCAGGCGCGTGCTCCGTCCCGAAGGGGGCTGGCTCATCCTCGGCAGGGTGCGCCGACCGGACGATTCAGTGAAACCCACGCTCCTTCGCCAGATGCGGACCCTCCTCCAAGAGGAGGGCTACAGTGGCAAGGATCCTGATACCCATACCGAGATGCTCTTCTCGGCGCTGGAGACGATCGGCGGGGAGCCCGCAGAGCCGCGCGTTGCGGGGCGCTGGACGCGCAGGGACGCCCCGCTCGACTGGTTTGCGACGTGGCAAGGGATGGAGGGGCTCTCCCGCTATAACATCCCGGAGGAGGTGAAGGAGCGCGTGCTCGGCCGCCTTCGCGCCTGGGCCGAGGAGCGCTACGGAAACCTGGAAGCGCCGCTTGAGCAGGAAGAACTCTTCGAACTCGATGCAATCCATGTGCAGGCAGCATAACCGCCAGATCAAAGATCAACTCTAATGTGAGGTGCCTATGCAGAACGAACTACTGACCAAGCTGGGGGAAGCGCTCGTCACGGGGAACCTGACCGACCCCAAGCTTCTAGCCCGCACGGATGACAACTCGCTCATCCAGATCCTCCCCGACGCCAACGTGATCAAGATCGGCGGCCAGAGCTTCATTGACCGAGGCCGCGCAGCAGTCTTCCCTCTGATCGAGGAGATCGTCGAGAACCTCGACCGCCACAAGATGATCATCGGCACCGGCGCCGGCACCCGCGCCCGTCATGCGTACAGCGTTGGGATCGACCTCGGCATGCCCACCGGCGTGCTGGGCGTGCTCGGTACCCTAGTCAGCATGCAGAACGCGCGCATGCTCCACTACCTCCTGGCGAAGCATGGCATCCCCTTTATCGAGCCGATACAGTTCGCGCAGCTTCCGCTCTACCTCGAAGAGCGGAACGCGGTGATCTTCTTCGGCATGCCCCCCTATACCTTCTGGCAGAAGAACCCGGAGGTGGGGCGCATACCGCCACACCGCACCGATGCCGGCGTCTACCTCGTCAGCGAGGTCTTCGGCACGCGGTCGATGATCTACATCAAGGACGAGGATGGGCTCTACACGACCGATCCGAAGAAGAACCACAACGCGAAGTTCATCCCGCGCGTCACGCTAGGCGAGTTGAAGGAGATGGATCTCCCCGACGTCGTGGTGGAGCGCACCGTGCTGGAGCTGATGGAGAACGCGGAGAACCGCCGCTCCATCCAGGTCATCAACGGTCTCGTCAAGGGGAACCTCACGAGGGCGCTCGAAGGCGAGGAGATCGGGACTATCATCACCGCGGATTGATAACAGCAACGACACTTCCAGGAGTAGAACAGACAATGACAGATACAAACGACCGGCGCCACCACGTTGAATCGATGCTCATGCGTGAGAGCCTTCTCGACAAAAAGGTGATGGCCTCGACCGAATCCTCCGTGGTGCGGATGCTACCGGATGTCCACGTCGTCAAGATCGGCGGTCGTTCGATCTTCGACGCGGGGCAGGAGGCCACCTATCCGGTGGTCGATGTTCTCGGCAAGCTCCTCGAAAGCAAGAAGCTGATCCTCGGCGTCGGCGGCGGCATCAGGAGCCGTCACGTCTTCTCGATCGGCCTCGACCTCGGCCTCCCCACCGGCGTACTCGCGCAGGTCTCGGTAGCCGACGCGCTAGGCAACGCCCACATTCTGGGAACGCTCCTCGCCCCATATGGCGTGGTGGCGGTCCCACCGGAGCTCTTCGGGAATCTCCTCCCTCTCTTCATCCACTCCGCCCCCGGCGTGATCTTCAACGGCGTCCCCCCCTACTCGCTCTGGGAGCATCCTCCCAGCGTCGGGCGCATCCCGCCGCACCGCACCGATGCCGGCTGCTTCATCCTCGGCGAGTGCTTCGGCACCAAGACGGTGACGCTGGTAAAGGATGTGGATGGGCTCTATACAGAGGACCCGAAGCAGAATGGGAATGCGAGCTTCATCGACTCCATCGGCGCGCGCGAGCTGAAGCGACGTGCGCTCAAGAGCCTCCCCTTCGACGAAGTCCTCCCCGACCTCCTCATCAACGCGAGGCTCGTCCGCCAGTTCCAGATCGTCAACGGCCGCGAGCCGGAACGTATCGCCGCGGCGGTTAGAGGGGACCACGTTGGCACCATCGTCTACGCTGACTGAGGCGAGACCATCGATAGCTGTGCCGGCCGTCCGGGCCGAGGGTATTGTGAAGATCTTCGCGAGGGTCCGGGCGCTCGATGGGATCAGGCTCTCCATTCCATCCGGCGAGCTCGTCGCGCTCGTCGGCCCAAATGGCTCCGGCAAGAGCACGCTCCTCGAGATCCTCTACGGGGTCACCTCCGCCGACGCAGGTGTTGCGCGGGTTCTGGGGTTAGATCCCCTTCGCGACCGTGCGAGTCTTCGCGCGCGGGTTGGATATGCAGAGCAGGAGACTGCGCTAGATCCCGAGATGACCGGTCGTGAGACGCTTCGCCTCTTCTATGCGCTTCGCTCTCTTCCGCATCGCGATCGCGACGCACGCCTGGCGCGGCTTGCCGAGGAGTACGATATCGGCTCCTTCTGCCATCGGCAGGTGGGGACCTACTCCGGCGGCGAGCGGCAGCGCCTCCACCTCGCGCTCGAAGCGATGCACGAACCACGACTTCTCCTTCTCGACGAACCGACCGCGAGCCTCGATCCCGCCGCGCGCCGCGCGCTCTGGAGCCGCCTCGTTGCGTGGCGCGACGCCGGGCGCACGCTCCTCGTCGCCACGCATGATCTGGCAGAGGTCGCGACCTACTGCGATCGCGTCGTCCTTCTCGACCGTGGACATCTCCTTGCCAACGACGCGCCACGTGCCCTCATCGCCGCGCAGGGACGCGCATGCACGGTGATCACGCTCGCATGCAAGCTCGAGGGGAATGTGGAGGGATTATTGATATCCGATCTTCGGAAGCTGCCAGGAGAGCCGGAGGTTGCAATCGACGGAGGTACGATCGCACTCTGGCGCGCGCGCAATCCCGAAGGGAACGAGCCGGCGCTCGATCTCCTCGCCTTGCGCGGGGTCTCCTATCTCCGCGTGGAGCGCTCGGAGTCTGATCTAGCCAGCGTCTATTTCCGCCTTGCGGGGAAAGGGCTCGTGGCGCCCGGAGAGCGCGGTCGTAGTGGAAAAAAGAGGGATGGATAGTGACGGCTCTTCACATCGTGCGGGAGACCGCGCTGCGAAGCTGGCTGAAGACGATCCGTCGGCCGGTTCCTCTCACCTTCTCCTTCGTGCAGCCTCTCATCTGGATGCTGATCTTCGGCTTCCTCTTCCACCGCTTCACGCTCGGCCCGGCGTACGCGGGGTTCTCCTATCTCGACTTCCTCCTCCCCGGCATCTGCGCCATGACGGTCCTCTTCGGCGCATCGCAGGCGGGGATCTCGATCGTGCGCGATCTACAGACCGGTTTCCTCCAGCGGATGGTTCGGTCCTCGATGCATCCCGTGTGGATCCTCACCGGCAAGAGCGCCGCGGAGGTGACACGGCTTCTCCTGCAAGCGTTCGTGGTGGCGCTTCTGGGGATCGCACTCGGCGCACGGCTTCAGATCTATCCCCTGGCCCTCCTCGACGCGCTCGTAGCGCTCGCCCTCTTCGCCCTCGCCTATGCGAGCCTCTCCTGCTGGGTCGCGCTAATGACGAAGGCGCAGGAGAGCATGGCGGTCTTCGTCCACGTTGTGAGCCTGCCTCTCCTCTTCACGAGCACCGCGCTCGTACCCGCGAGCCAGATGCCCGCGTGGCTGGAGGCGCTCGCGCGCTGGAATCCTCTCTCGCTGGTAGCGAACGGACTACGGGAAGCGCTCCTCCTTGGGCAGATGCCCGATGCTGCAAACCTTCTTCCGCTTCTCGCGATCGGCGCATTCCTCTTCGCACTTGCGTCGCGGACGATGACCGTGTCGTAGCGGCAAGCCCTACGTGTGCACCTTCGCGGGCGAGCGCATGGGCCACTGCGATGCCGCTGGAGGCCCGGTCACTCCCGCGACCCGGTCCTCCAGGGGATCACGATCTATGCCGTGCTCCCTCCAGAGAGACCGTCCGGCGCCCGTTGGAAAGCTCCGGAGGAGGCTCGGCCCAGCCTTGCCCCACAAAGTAATTTACGTAGTTGCCGAAGAGCGAGGCGTCGATCTGGGGCCGCCGCAGGCCGCTCCCTTGCAAAGCCCGCCGAGTGTTGGAATCGTCGTAGATGCTGCCGTCCCAGAGCTCGTGCGTCTCGGGTGCCGCCCCACCCAGTATGCTACCGACGACATCGTCGCCGTTCAGATCCTCCCGCGGTGACGCGTGCAACGTCTCCAACCAGTCCGGGTAATCGAGCCGCTTGAGCGGGTAACCCATCTCTTCGAGCCACGTGAAGACCCTCTCTGCAGGCACCGGGTTGGGGTCCGCCAAGTGAAACACTTCGGGCTCGTCCGGCTCGCCGGCGAGGTGGCAGATAGCATGGCTCACGAAGTCCACAGGCGTCATCTCCATGCGCCATCCGTCGACCTGGGGAGCGTAACCAAGACGTAGGGATTCAGCGATGAGGGCGCCCTGGAAGTCTCGCGGGTTGGACGCTCCGCTGGCGCTGTGGCCGGAGATGTTTCCGGGGCGATACACGCGAACCGGCAACCCGCGCTCCGCAGCCTGCCATACTAGCTTTTCGGCTACCCATTTGGACTGCCCGTAGCCGTCGTCGCGGGCTTCGGCCAACGTATCGAGGTCCACGCTCTCCCTGCACAGGGGCGTGCCGGGCGCAAAGATCCCATTGGTAGAGACGTGATGCACCGGCTTTGTCTTGTGCAGACACGCCAGACGCAAGACCTCGCGCGTTCCGATCACGTTGACCAGTTTGAGCGCACCGTATGGGTAGATCATGTTTACTATAGCGCCGTTGTGGATCACGACATCCAGGTGGCGCGCCAGAGCATCAAAGTCATCCTCTGTCATACCCAGCAAGGGCTCGCTAAGATCGCCGGCTACCGTAACGATGCGCTCTGCGTGCTCCGGTTGCCAGAGACCGTATCGTCGCAGGTTGGAGCGGATGGGAGCTGAGAGGTCGGTGTCTCCACCTTTGCGGGGGCGCACGAGACAGTGGAGCTCGGCGCCCGTCCGGGAGAACAACGCGTCGAGCAGGAACGCTCCCAAAAATCCGGTGGCGCCGGTCAAAAAGATACGCTGGGCGTCCTGCAAGGTTGCCACCTTGCGAGGGTTCACCTCTTTCGGCACGATGCCCGGCTCCAGAACGGCCTCGGTGCGCAGGTCCGGCGCCTCCTCCTGCCGCGCCGGACGTTTCTGGCCTGCTTCTGGGCTGTCTTCTTCGCGCCGCCGTAGCACTTCGACCTCGTCGCACATCCCCGTCACTGTGGGGTTCTCGAGGAACGTCCGCATCGAGAGGCGCACGCCAAAGACGCCATCGACGCTGCTCACCAGCTGCGCTGCAGCAAGGGAGTGCCCACCGACGTCGAAGAAGTTGTCGTCGCGGCGCACGTCACCCTCCTCCAGGCGCAGTACGTCCTCCCAGAGCCGCACGAGCAGAGCTTCCTTCACTTGCCGGGACGCATTAGTGGAGAGCGCATCGGCGTGCTCTGCCGGGTCGAAAGCAGCCGAATCGACGCGAGCCGGTGGTTGCGGGAGCTGTCTCCGGTCGACCTTGCCGGTGGTGTCCTGCAAAGGTAACGTCTCCAGCTCCACGAAGACCGCTGGAATCGCGTAGTGCGGGAGGCTCTCCTGAAGACGGCGTCGGATCTCCGGGCTGCGGCCCGTCTTGGGGTCTATGGTCCAGCCAGCGTACCGTCCCCCGTGCTCGTCGGAGTCGGAGGAGGGCACCAGATAAGCAACCAGGCGTTTGTCCTCGCCCTCTTCGCCCTCGGCGACCACCACACAGCTCCTGACCGCGAGGTGTTTCTCGATCGCAGCCTCCACCGCCCCCAGTTCGATGCTGTACCCGCGAACCTTCACCATGAAGTCGACGCGCCCGAGCACCTCGAGGCTGCCGTCGGGCAACAGACGCGCCTTGTCGCCGCTGCGGTACATCCGGGCTCCGTCAGTGGAGGAGAAGGAGTCCTCGACAAAGCGCTGCGCCGTGAGCTCCGGACGATTAACGTAGCCACGCGCCAGTTTATCGCCGCCCACGTAGAGTTCCCCGGCCGCTCCGTCCGGCACGAGTTGCATGTCCTCATCGAGGAGATAGAGATGGTCCGGGTCCATGGGTCGCCCCACAGGACAGTGAGTTGCTGAAGGGTTCTCGATCAGTTCCCGCAGGTCCCCAGCGGCCACCTCGTGGGTCTCGCTGATGCTGTACACGTTGAGTACACGAGTGTCGGGCAACAAGCGCAGCAAGCGTTGCGCCAGCGTCTTGGTGACCACTTCGCCGTTCAGCCACAGTACCCGCAGAGCAGAGAGTTTCTCCCCCACGTCGAGTCCACTCGCGTTGAGCACCGCCTGGAGCAGAGAGGGTGTCATCAAGACTTCCGTGATCCTCTGCTCCTCCAGAAACCCGACCAGTGCCACGGGATCGTAGATAACGTCGTCGGGGATAACAACCGTGGTCGCCCCACGCAGCAGCGGCCGGAACATCTCCCAGATAAAGAAGACGTTGCACCCGACCCGATCCCCCGGACCATAGTCGCTGATACCAAAGCGCCAGAGATAGGAGCGAACCGCCGCACGGTGCGGGTTCGCGATGCCCTTGGGCTTACCTGTCGTTCCCGAGGAATAAGACACGAAGACCAGGTTATCGAGACCGGGTCGAGGTTCTTCTTCGCTCCTCAGAATGCCATCGCCGTCTACTACCTCGGGGTCGCCGTCCAGGCAGAAGTATGCCTGTCCCCGTGGGAGACGCTCGGCGAAATGCTCGTGCGTAAGGACGATGCGGGGCCTGGCGTCGGCGATGACTTCTCCGAGCAACGAGGCCGGATAGGCTAGCTCGAGGGGAAGGAAGGCTCCCCCTGCCTTCAAGGCGGCCAGGCACGCGACCACGTACTCGGCGCAGCGCTCCATGTAGACGCCGACGAGCTCGTCGGGCCGAACTCCCACGCTCCGGAGGTAAGCTGCGAGGAGATTCGCCCGGCGGTCGAGCTCCTCGTAGGTAAGCGTGCCCAGCTCGTCCACGACAGCGGGTGCTTGCGGCGATTTGCGCGCTTGCTCTTCAAAGAGGCGGTGCAAACATGCGTCTTCTGGATTAACGTTCACCGTTTCCTCCTCGACGGCACGTTTCGATCAAGTCCTGCTCAGGAGCCACCCGGCAGCCAGCTGTCGGCCAGCTCGCGGTTCTTTTCCAGCCAGTCGCGAGCCCCCTGCTCCGGGTCTCCCGCGTCCCTGATCGCGAGCTCCAGATCTCCGAGTTGCTCTTCCGTGAGGCTGATGTTGTCCAGAAACTTGAACGCCTCGGGAGCATCCTGTTCAAGCCCTGTACGGGTTATAGCGGAGAGCTCCTCCGGAGTACCCATCTCTCCCTTGGGATCCTCAAGGTAACGGATATTGTAGGCAGTGAACATCCAGTGCGGCTTCCAGGCGGTAAAGACTATCGGCTGCTGGTTATTCATCGCCTTCTCCAGCTCGCTGATCATTGCCGGAGTGCTCGATGCGACCAACTCATAGTCCAGCCCATACCCGGGGATGGCGTCGTCCTCGGCGATGCGCATGATCCCCGCACCCGGCTCAATACCTATTATCTGGCCGCCGAACTCGTCACGGTATTTATTGAGGTCTTCGATCGACTGCGCCTCTACATAATCTGGAACGCCCAGACCGAGGGAGGCAGTACCCTCGTACCATCGTCCCAGATCGACTACCTGATTCTGATACTGCTCCCAGTAAGTCTTGTGGGTGTTGGGCAACCAGACGTCAAGGAACGCGTCGATGTCACCGCCGGCCACACCGCTGTACAGGGGCCCGACCTCTGCGAGCGTCAGTTTCACGTCGTAGCCTAGCTTCTCTTCGAGCAGGATCTTTGCCACATTCGAGACGGCCACGTCCTCGTCCCAATTGATGTAACCAATATTAAGTTGCTTGTTACCTCCAGCTCCTCCACCTGCCTGCCCTCCGCCTCCCCCGCATCCCCCAACCAACCCAACGAAGAGCAGGGCGAACACGAGCGTAAGCAATGCCTTTCGATAGAAAATCACCGTCCGTCCTCTCCGTATTCCCCAACTTCTTTGCCTACCACAAGCAAGGAGTCACTACTGTACAGCACCACGCTACCCGTTTTCAAGCCCGATTGTAAGCATGCCCTTGCCGATGCTCGCCAGTAGAGCACAAGTTGAAGCCGCGATCCCCGATCGTCGATAGGACCAGCAAACACCGAATCTCGCGCATAGGCCGGCGGCCAAAGGCATGTGACTAAACGGATCTCGTGCTCCATCAACTTGACACAAACAAATCTACTTTCTATGCTATGATCGGCATAAGGGAAAGGAGGCACTATAGATGGCACGGCTCTGTCCGTGGCCGACGGGATCTACCTACAGCATTTCGGAGGCCCTGCGCAGCCTCGAGTGGCTGCACAGAGCTGGATAGCGGAAGATCGATGGCGGCTTACCCCAACGCCGCTTGCAAGACATCGGACAAAGGAGGATGACGACATGACGAGCACAAGGACAGCCACCGACACGATGAAGGCGTTCGTGATCAAAGGGGTCGGGGAGGTCGAGGTTGTCGATAAACCGATCCCCGAACCGGGGCCTAACGAGGCTGTGGTGCGCACCACTGTTGCACTGGTCTGCACCTCCGATATACATACCGTGAAGGGAGCAATCCCGGTCGATCCCAACAGGACCCTCGGACACGAAGCGGTAGGCGTCGTCCATGCTTTGGGCTCCGCAGTCGAGGACTTCTCTGAAGGAGATCGCGTCGCGGTGGGCGCTATCACGCCCTGTTTCCAGTGCCACTACTGCCAGCGTGGGTTCACCTCCCAGTGCCAGGGCATGCTGGGAGGCTACAAGTTCACCACCCAGATGGACGGGAACATGGCCCAGTACTTCCTCGTCAACAATGCCCAGGCCAACCTCACGCCGATCTCTGACGAGCTCTCCGACCACCAGGCAGTATACGCAACCGACATGCTCTCGACCGGCTTCATGGGCGCCGAGCACGCGGAGTTCAAGCTCGGCGAGACGGTGGCGGTCTTCGCCCAGGGGGCGGTGGGGCTCTCGGCGACTATAGGGTGTCACCTGCTCGGGGCGGGCCTCATTATCGCCGTAGAGTCGATACCCGAGCGCCAGGATCTCGCCCGTCGCTTCGGCGCCGACGTGATAGTCGACTACACCCAGGGCGACTCGGTCGAGCAGATCCTGGAGTTGACCGACGGCGAGGGCGTAGACGCTGCCATCGAGGCGTTTGGTTTCCCCCAGACGTGGGACGCGGCGATCAAGGTCACCAAGCCCGGTGGTAGGGTCTCCAACATCGGCTATCATGGCGAGAGCCCGAAGCCTTTGGAGATACCGCTGGAGCCGTTTGGAATGGGAATGGCTGATAAGCAGATCTACGGCGGGCTATGCCCTGGGGGCAGCGAGCGGCTTACGCGGATCTTCCGGCTAATGGAGACCGGTAAAGTGGACCCCACGCCGATGACCACTCACGAGTTCGGCTTCGATGAGATCGAACGGGCGTTCAGGATGATGGAGTCTAAAGAGGACGGAATCATCAAACCCCTTATCCACTTCGATTAGACACGCCGTCAAAACAACGCCGTCGGCTGCTCACGCTCGCCGAACTAGGAGCCGGCGCCCGTAAGGGGTGATAGGTGGGGAAAGGGAAAGGAGTACGGACGCCGGAGATCTATATTCATACCGCACATATGTGTGAAAATCAAGGTAGTCGCTGCTTGAGGGATTGAGGGATTTATACTACGTTGGCACGGCGGACGGGTATTGCCGGGTCCGTGCACGAGATCCTTGGTCCCGTTTTGCGGCCTCTCTGCGAGCGATCGGCGAAGAAGGAGTGTAGATAGCGTAGGCGGCCGGCCAGGTTCGTCTGGGCTTCTCGACGGAGTATTAGCAACGGCGGTCCGGGTTTGTATCCGAGGCGTGGGTGAGCCAGGAAAGGCCCAGGTGAGCCAGGAAAGGCCCGGGTTAGGCGTGGCTCACCTGTGTTCGCTTTCGAACGTTACCGCCAGTCCGGCTACGGCTTCAGCTCGAAGGGGAAGTCCGCGACCTCTTCGACGGCGCGGGCCGTGCGCAGGAGCATCGGCTCCGTGAAGTGATCGCTCATGAGCTGGACGCCGACCGGGAGACCTTCCGAGAGGCCGCCGGGGACACTGATGGCGGGGATGCCCGCGAGATTCACGGGGACGACGCAAATGTCAGATAGGTACATTGCGAGCGGGTCGTCTATCTTCGCACCGATCTCGAACGCTACCGTAGGCGAGGTCGGGGAGATGAGTACATCGTACCGGTGGAAGGCGGCGCGGTAGTCCTCGATGATGCGGGTGCGGACCTTCTGGGCCTGGGCGTAGTAGGCGTCATAGTAGCCGGAAGATAGAGCGTAGGTACCGAGCATGATGCGGCGCTTGGCCTCGTCACCGAAGCCCTCCTCGCGCGTCTTGCGGTACATCTCGTGTACCCCGTCGGCCGGAACGCGCAGACCATAGCGCACCCCGTCGAAGCGAGCCAGGTTCGAGGAAACCTCGGCCGGGGCGATGATGTAGTAGGCGGGCAGAGCGTATCTCGAGTGCGGCAGGCTCGCCTCTTCCACCTCGGCCCCCGCGGCTTCGAGGCCCCGTGCAACTCTATCGACGACCTCACGCACCGGAACCTCGATACGTTCGTCCATGAGCTCCTTCACCACCCCGACCCGCAGGTCCGCAACGCCCCCTTCGAGTTCCGCCAGGTAGTCAGGAACCTCGACGTTGGCGCTCGTGGAGTCGCACGGATCGTGGCCGGCGATGGCCTGCAAGAGGAGCGCCGAGTCGCGCACGTCGCGGGTCATCGGCCCGATCTGGTCGAGCGACGAGGCGAACGCGATGAGGCCGTAGCGCGAGACGCGGCCGTAGGTTGGCTTCAAGCCCACGATCCCACACAGGGCGGCGGGCTGGCGTACCGATCCTCCGGTGTCGGTGCCCAGAGCCCACCAGCCTTCGCCCGCGGCGACGGCCGCCGCCGAGCCGCCGGAAGAGCCGCCCGGCACCCGGTCCAGGCCCCAGGGGTTGCGTGTCGGACCGTAGGCCGAGTTCTCCGTCGAAGAGCCCATCGCGAACTCATCACAGTTGGTTTTGCCGACCACGATCATGTCCTCCCCGTAGTTGAGGAGCGCCGACGCATCGTAGAGGGGCTCGAAGTTCTCGAGTATCTTGGAGCCGCAAGTCGTGCGCACGCCCCTGGTGGAGAGCACGTCCTTGACCGCTATGGGTACACCCTCCCAGAGCTTAATGCCGCCATTCTTCATCCGGGCGTCCACCCTATCGGCCCGCTCGATGGCGAGCTCCGGGGTAGCGGTGACGAAAGAGTTGACGTCATCTTCTACCTCTTCGACGCGGGCGTTGGCGGCTTCAGCGGCCTCGCGGGCCGAGACCTCGCGAGCCTCTATCTTCTTTGCCAGTTCGTAAGCCGAAAGGCCGAGTAGAGTATCAGGCATACTAGTCTATCCTCGGGACGGCGAAGAGGTCGTCGACACTATCGGGGGCCGTCGAGAGAGCCTCCTCCGGAGGAAGACACTTGTGTGGCTCGTCGGGGCGGAGGACGTTCGTGAGGTTCAGGGCGTTCGCCGTCGGAGGCACGTCCTTCAGGTCCAGCTCGCCGATCTGCTCGACGCTCTCCAGAATAGCCCCGAGCTGTCCGATCATCTTCTTTACCTCGTCGTCTGTCAGGCCCAGGCGGGCCAGGTTGGCAACGTGTCGCACCTCTTCTTCAGATATCATCTGCTACCTCCAGATTTTCGTGTGTCTGCCGGATCTATCTTAGCGCAGGAAGCATGGTGAGTTTTGCTTTGTGTGCTAACCTCCCGAAAGTATGGTATATCCGACTCCCAAGCAGAAAGACGCGCCGATTCAAATCCAGAAGAGGCGCTCCACCGTTGATGAGTACTATCGGATGGCCGAGATTGGGATACTCTCCGAAGACGATCGCGTCGAGCTCATAGAAGGTGAGATCATAGACATGGCCCCGATGGGAGACCGCCATGCAAACTGCTTGAGGAGACTCGACACTCTTCTAAACCGCCGGTTGAGGGAAACCGCACTCGTGAGCACGCAGTGTCCTATACACATCAACGATCTGACCGAGCCCGAACCGGACATCGCACTGCTCAAGATGCGTGACGACTTCTACGCGGAACATCCGAGAGCCCAAGATGTTCTGGTTGCGATCGAGGTCTCCTACCCTTCCGCCGAATACGATCGGGGAGTAAAACTACCGCTCTACGCGCGGGCGGGCATCACTGAAGCGTGGTTGGTGGACCTCATCGAAGAGACCATCGAAGTCTATACCCAACCTGTGAACGGAGAGTACCGGAGAACCGAGCGGGTAAAGCGCGGCGAACCACTGGCGTCGCTGGCAGTCCCCGGACTCGAGCTCGCCGTGAACGACGTTCTCGGGTAGACCCAAAAGCGGAGGCGCTTACCCGGCCGCCCGCGCCGCCTGCAAGGTGTTGTAGAGCAGCATCGCCCGCGTCATCGGTCCGACCCCCCCAGGCACCGGCGTGATGTAAGATGCCACCTGCTCGACCTCCTCGAACTTCACGTCCCCGACGAGACCACCAC
>JAWWQA010000001.1:0-5388 GCA_033854695.1 Rubrobacteraceae bacterium | reverse complement strand
GGATTTCGAGGTCATCGGCGAAGCGGCGGACGGTTCAGAGGTGGTACGGCTGGTAGAGCGGCTGGAGCCGGACGTGATCCTGCTAGACCTCGAGATGCCCGGTGTGGACGGCGTAGCCGCCCTGGAGAAGTTGCAGGAGACCGGAGTCGAAGCTCACACCATCGTCTTCACCGCCTATGATACCGACGAGCGTATTCTGGGCGCCCTACGCGCCGGAGCGCGCGGCTACCTGCTCAAGGGAGCATCGCGCACGGAGATCTTCGCCGCCATCCGCACCGTCAATTCCGGTGGCTCGCTACTGCAACCCGTGGTTACCAGCAGGCTGCTGGATCACATGAGCCGCGAACAAACCTCGCCGGAACCAGACCCCCTGACCCCCAGGGAACTCGAAGTGCTCGATCTCCTCGCCCGGGGCCTACCAAACAGGGAGATAGCTGAGCGGTTGTTCATCAGCGAGCGGACCGTCAAGTTCCATGTTAGCTCTATCCTCGCCAAGCTCGGTGCCGACAACCGCACCGAGGCGGCCAGGATCGCTGTCCGCCGAGGCCTGATCGATCCTCCATAACCCTCTGTCCAGCAGTCGCGTAAAATGGTCGTGGCCGAGTTGATGGGTTGAGCATTAGGGAGCGTAATGGAGCCCACACGCAGGTTTACCGCTCACCTTCGACCCCGGCCTTATGGGGGGTCACGCCTGCGTTCGAGGGATGCGGATTCTGGTTTCGGTAATTGTCGGGCAGATCGCTCACGGTGCCTGGCTCTCGCCGGCATAGTCACACCTGTACTTTTGTACAGGTCAAAAACCCGTCCCTACGAATGATTACATACGCCTTCCCGCCGTATACACTCTATTCAAACAAACCGATCTGGAGGCAGGTATCATGACCGAACATTCTCTTTACACAGCTTTGATCACCGGCGCCTCCCGCGGCCTCGGCCTCGCGCTGGCCCGCAAGCTCTCCAAAGAGGGCTGGACCCTCATCGTAGACGCCCGTGGCGCCGAAGCGCTCGAAGCCGCACGCGCCGAGCTGTCGAAGTTTACCCGCGTGATCGCCATCCCGGGCAACGTGACCGACGAAGAACACCGCCAGGAACTCGCCAAAGCCGCGCAAGAAGCCGGCGGCCTGGACGCCCTCATCAACAACGCGAGCATCCTCGGTCCCAGTCCGCAGCCGCCACTACTGGACTACCCACTCGACGTGCTGGAAGAGGTGTATCGAGCCAACACCATCGCACCACTCGCGCTTATCCAGGCCGTCCGGAACGAGCTGAAGCCCGGAGCCCGGATCATCAACGTCACCAGTGACGCCGGGGTCCAGCCCTACCCAGGCTGGGGTGGGTACGGTTCGAGCAAGGCCGCCCTCGAGCAGCTCTCCGCGATCCTCGCCGCCGAAAACCCCTCCCTACGCGTCTACTGGGTAGATCCCGGCGACATGCGGACGCAGATGCATCAAGAGGCCTTCCCCGGTGAGGACATCAGCGATCGCCCGCTCCCGGAACAGAGCGTGCCCGGGCTGCTGGAGCTGCTGACCGGCGACTTACCGAGCAGCCGCTACGAGGTCCGTACCCTGATTCGAACCAGCAGAGGATGATATGAGCGTACAACCTCTATTTGCCGAACATGCCACAGCGGCTCTCCAAAAGCTGTCATCATTAGACTTCGATCTGCCACCAGAGCTCGAGGCAGACGCCCCGCCTGAGGCCCGTGGTTTCGAGCGTGACGAGGTGCGGCTGATGGTCTCTTACCGGAGCGACGACCGCGTGGTTCACTCCACGTTCCGGGATCTCGTGGAGTTCCTCGATCCCGGTGACGTACTGGTCATCAACACCAGCGGCACGAGAAACGCCGCGTTAAGCGTAGACCGTGAGGACAGCACGCCGCTTGAGCTGCACCTCTCGACCCAGCTGCCAGGAGATCTCTGGGTCGTGGAGCTCCGCCGGCCTGCCGAGACGGCCACAGAGCCCTTCCGGCACGCGAGGGCCGGCGAGATGCTACGCCTTCCGGGAGGAGCGACAGCCACACTCCACGCCCCTTATCCATCCGGCGCCCGAAGCGTGAGCCCCCGGTTGTGGGTCTCGACCCTCGCCCTGCCAGGCACGTTGGACGAGTACCTGGCGCAATACGGCTTCCCGATACGGTACGGGTACGTTCGGGAGAGCTGGCCCGTTAGCTACTACCAGACGGTCTACGCCACGGAGACTGGCAGCGCCGAGATGCCTTCGGCAGGGCGGGCATTTACGCCGGAGTTGATCACGCGCCTCGTCGCCCGCGGCGTGCAGATAGCGCCCTTGATTCTGCACACCGGCGTCGCCAGCCTCGAAGAGAACGAGCCACCCTACGAGGAGTTCTACCGTGTCCCTCCCGAGACCGCCCGCCTGGTCAACGCGGCACACGCTGCGGACAGACGAGTCGTGGCAGTCGGAACAACCGTCGTACGGGCACTCGAAACCGTCACCGATCAGGACGGCATTACGCACCCCGGCGAAGGCTGGACAGGTCTGGTCGTCACACCCGAGCGTGGTATCCGGGCAGTAGACGCTATGCTAACCGGCCTGCACGAGCCGCGCTCCACCCACCTGGCGATGCTCGAAGCGCTGTCCGAGCGCGAGCCACTGATGACAGCCTCGAAGCGTCCCCCTGCCCTCGTTGGACAGGAGCACCTCAAGGTCGCCTACGCTGAGGCCCTAAGAGAGGGCTACCTCTGGCACGAGTTCGGCGACCTGCACCTTATGCTGCCCTGACCCTCGCCACCAGCCATAACCGGGGCTTGGGGCGGGGAGATCACTCACCCGAGGAGGCGCTCGCCGGGAGCCGCTCCTTGAGCAGCCGGATATGTTCGGGGCCTATACCGCAGCAGCCGCCGATGAGCCGGGCACCCATGTCCAGCCCTGCGTCTCCGCCACAAAGTCTTCGGGGGAGATCATGTCCATATACTTCTCAAACGCAACGCATCCCTGAGCTTCGCTTCTCCGCCACGCTGGGCCAGAAGCCGGAGATCGAGCTGGAGCTGGTCTAGAGACTACGCGCTCATGCCCTGCTCACGGGACCGCATGCAAAGGCAGTTATGCGAAGTTCGTCGCTAGGTAAGCATCATTCAGCCCGGCGATCACCAACACGGCGGACAGCGCCCAGCGTATGCCGTTGCTCTGGAAGTGATGGGTTCCTAGCTGCGTCCCGATCAAGGCTCCTACGCCCGCTGCCAACGCCCACAAAGGGAGCGCTTACTTAGGGGAGTTACGCTAGCTGTCGAACTTACCCGCCAGCCTCGCTATCGAGTTGACCAAGATGAACGCCGCCGACACGCCGGAGGTCGCGTTCGAGTCCCGCCGCTCCCGCCTCTCGAAGTACCTGCAACGAAGCACTCCTTTCTGACCGAGCGGGCGCGAGGCGTTCGTGGCATGGCCCGCTCGTGGCTCAAACGCCAGACATCCGCGTCGCAGGAGCCCACTTGCAGTTTCGTGGCCAGTGTACAATTACCCTCCTGATCAGCCGATTGTTTGCGGCCAGCCTTCGTTACCGGGCGCCCTCACCGTGCTACCCTAACATCTTCGTCACCTGTTCGGGCGCCAGGAAGTCGAGGATAAGGCTGTTCACGATCTCGGGCTTCTCCATTGGCAGCGCATGTGACGTTCCTGGCACCACAGCGAGCTGGGCGTCCGGCAGAGCGCGCTGCATTGCGGCGGCGTGCTCGATCGTCACCATATCGTTGTCTGCAATTAGAATCAGCGTCGGCGCCGCTACTCCTTCGAGCTCGGCCAGCTCGATGGTGGGCTCGGTCCTCAACAGCTGATGCATCTTGTCGAACACCACCCCGAAGTGGCCTGGTCCGTCCGGTGAGACGGAGGCGTAGAGCTCGCGGAGCATAGGCGGGAGATCCTGTTGCGTGAAGTTGGCCATTAGGCGTTTCACCTCGGGCGTAGCGCCCTCGTGATTTACGGCCTGACCGATCAGCACGAGCTTTCGCACTAGGTCGGGGCGATGGAGCGCGACGAGCAGGCCCACGATAGCCCCGTCGCTCCAGCCCACCAGATGCGCCGAGGAGATGCCCAGCGCCTCCATGAACGCGATCGTGTCCTGCGCCATGTTCTCGTAGGTGATCGGGCCTTCGACATCGGGGGTACGCCCGTGTCCGCGTCGCTCCGGGACGTACACCCGGTACTGCCCGGCGAGCGCCGGTGTCTGCGCGCCGAAGGTCTCCACCGTGCAAAAGCCACCGTGGAGAAGGACGAGCGGTTCCCCGGCGCCCGCGACCTCGTAGTACGTGTGCACCCCGCCGGCATCGACGTACTCGCCCCCACGTGCCGCGTCCTGTTCAGTAGTAGCCATGCTGACCTCCACTTCTTTCGATTACTTGCGGCAAGTCTACGAGTGGCGAGACGCCCGGTCATCGGGCGTTTACCTGATCTTTGGGCCAGCGTGCGGTCGGGAGTTCGTCGGCTATGCGTGCTCGAGCGGCTGCGCATCGGTCATCAGCCCGTGCTTCATCGCGAACAGGCTCGCTCTGGCGCGGTTCGAGACGCCGATCTTGGTGTAGATGTGCTCGACGTGGCTGCCGGCTGTCTTGCGTGAGATCACCAGCTCCGCTGCGATCTCCTTGTTTGAGAGCCCACGCGCCACCAACCTGAGCACCTCTACCTCCCGCGCAGTCAACCCGGCGGGCCATTCGCGGCGGCGCTTCACGCGGTGGCCCGCTGCGCGCAGCACGGCGTCGGCCGCATCACCATCGAGGCGTCCAGCCGCAACCTCCGCCCGAAGCTCCGACGCCGCCTCCTCACGTGAGCGCGCCGGCCGGTGCGGCCGTATCTCCGTCATCGCATGGTAGGTGTCGGCTGCGGCGAGGATCGTTCCCGCCGGGGTGATGGCATCGCCTGACAGGCCGCGCGGATAACCGGAGCCGTCTAGGCGCTCGTGATGCTGCACGGCTATCGCCCCGAGCGGGGCGAGCGCCGGGGAGAAGGCGAGCATGCGCTCACTCAGGTAGGGGTGCAGGCGAACCCGCTCCATCTCAGCCTGGGTCAGCTCCCCCCGCTTGTCCCAGATCGCGTTCGAGACCCCGAGGCGACCGAGATCGTGCACGAGCCCGGCCCTACGGACCGTCACCACATCGTCTGCCGGCAGCCCGTAGCCACGGGCAGCCTCCGCCGCGAGATCCGCCACACCTCGCGAGTGTCCCATGGTCCAGGGCGACTTCAGGTCGGTGAAGTCGCCGATCGCTTCGAGGACATCCTCGAACTTCTCATCGGAGACCACGTCCTCGAGCGCCGGCTCGGCCGCGATCACCGCGTCCCAGCTCGTCGCCGAATCGAGGTCGTCGAACAGCATCGGCGCCTCTTCGCAAAACATCTCCACTAACGCCGGGTCGAACTGCGTGCCGCTGCGCTCCCGCGCGA